>CAZXAV010000052.1:0-6714 GCA_964638195.1 uncultured Prevotella sp.
CGCGTGGAACAATTAACCAATAACGAAACCACGGAATTAACTTATGACGTGATTGATTTGAAAACCACGAAAGAATATTATTACCGTTACGATTTTGTTTCGACGGGTACTGTTGCCAATCCAACGGGTCATTACGTGGGTGTCCCACAAGCTTTGTTCACGACCGAAGTAGTGCCGACCATTACCATTGGTGGTTACAGTTATAGCGAACCGTCCGTCAAATACCAATACATGTTGACCGACCAAGCAGAAGGCATTACCGCGGACAGCGAAGCTGGCAAATACAACAGCGGTTGGGTTAATTCATTGGACCAAGCCATGCTGACCGATGTTGCTGATTATTATTTATGGGTCTTGGTCACGGTCGAAGACGAAAATGTCAGCTTGAACCGCACTTTCCAAATTCACAACGGGCATGCCAGCATTATTCCAACCGATTCATTTGTTCGCATTGCACCCATGCCAATCTCCAATTTGATTTACAAAAATCAACGTTTGACTGTAATTACCGCCAGTGGGCAATCCGCACCCGAAGTTGAATATGCGTTGTTTGAAATGGTTCGGTCGGGTAACACTTACCAAGAAAATTTAATTGATGTTGATGATGATACCGAAGCCCCCGAAGACACCGCCAATGGTGTGTACACCGAAGAAGTCGATGGTAAAACTTGGAAATGGACTACTGACGTCAATGTCAATGCGATGCGTCCAATTAGTGCGGGTTTATACAAAGTTTACTACCGCGGTAAAGAGTATGGTGACATGTTCAAAACTCAAGGCAGACCGAATGGCGGTTATCCGTACATTTTGGTCGAAATTGCCGAAGTCGATTCTACCATCACGGAAGACGGATTGCCGAAAGCAATTTATTCCGTTTACACGGGAAAAGGCATTAAGCCGTTTGAACCCGGTTATGCGCAGACCGCGAACTATGAACCCGCCGAAGGGGATAAAGCACAAGTCGGTGATACAGGAATTCCGTTGTTGTACAGTTGGGATAATGAGAAATGGTCGACTTTTGAAGAATTAGACCCGATTATTCAAGCGGGTGCATATCCTTTGCATTTCAAAGCCGATGCAACCAAAAATGAATATTTCTTTTTGAACCCAGATACCGTCAAAGTCATGACGATGACCGTCAGAATTGAAAAGGCTGCCATTGCGATTGACGAACCAAAAACCATGCAAGGTGCGAATTTGATTTACAAGGCAACTGATTATCATTTGTTCTTGGACGCTGTTGCATACAAGATGGTCGACGCAGACGGCAATGTTTTGATTGACGAAAATCAAGTCGAACTGATTAACACCAATACAACCCGAAGTGATTGGAAGCACGGCGGTGTGATGGGTACGATTTATTATGCGGTCTCGACCAGCGCGGACGTTGAACCGACGGCGGGTGACTGGATGGATCGGTTTGATAAGGTAATTGTGCGCCAGACGGGTAGTTACTACGTTTGGATGAGAGTTGACGAAGGTGACAACCACGTGGCTCAGGGCGCGACGTGCTATAACGTTGGTAATCCGATTAACATTGTCGCGGCAGAACGCATGGGCGAAGATTATGAAAATATCCGCTTGTCGAAATCACGTTATACTGCGGTTGTTAACGGTGACGGATCGTTCTTACGCTATACCGGGCTGAGTTATGCCATGTTGAAAGAGTTGAACCTACAAATTGAACTGGCGGACCGTAATGACAGAGGCGAATTGGTTGATGCAAGCGGTAACGTGATTACGAACCCCAGTCAAATCGTTTACAACCCAATGCCGGCAACCGACCGTTTGGCACGTGTTTATTATGCTTTGGGCAGCACACCTAACGATTTCCCGAAAGACGATGATTTCTCGGCAACTGGCTGGCAAACCAGTTGGCAAGTGTTAAGTCGGGTCGACGAAGGTTCATATTATTTGCTGATTATGATTTCTGATGAAGCAAACAGCAATATTGCGTTGCTTAAATTCTGTTTGACAACCTTGGAAACTTATAATGATGATCCAGTGCGTGATGAATTGCACATCAACCCGGCGGTTTATGATGATATCGCACTTTCTGGTATTTCGGGTATCACCAAAATGTACACGAATGGACAACAAACCATTGCAGTGGGTAATTTGACAGCTACGATTACCAAGAGCCGTTATGACGTCACTAAGCAAATTGTCGATGCTAAATATTACTACGTAAATGTCACACGTGGTGACGAAATACCAACCGCAGAAACCGAGGGTTGGGTTTCTTTCGACGAAGTCAAAGCCAGATTAGTCGGTCAATATCAACTTTATGTTTATTTGAAAGTTACGCACAACATTGACAGTACTTCTAGGGATTTGATTTATAAGTTGTTCTACAATCCCAAAACATCAACCCAAAAATATTATGCTGAGGAAAGTGATAAACCGTATTATGCCGAAATTACTCGTGTTGATGAAAATAATTTGACAGTTGTCGCACCGGGATTTGCCCAAGATTTAATTTACAATGGCAAGGAACAATGTTTGATTGCCAAAGCAGCCAAAATTGAAATGAAAGTGCCCGATGAGACTTATGGTTTCGATTTGTTCGACGGTACAGGTACGACATATTATTACATCAGTAGTAGTGCTTTTGAAATGACCAGTGATAAGACATTGCACGGTGTTAAACCAGCCGATATTGCAAATAAGGAAGAAAAAAGTAAATATACCGATTACGAAGCAATGATTAAAGAGCAACACGTCGGCACTTATTACATTTGGATTGAATTTGCCGAAGGAACTAGCCATGTTGCAATCAAACCAATGTTAATCGGGTCGGTTACGATTGCCCCCGCAACCGAACAAAATATTAGATTAAGCGAAATTCGCTTCACGGATGGTGATTACGACGGTGAATCCCACAGTTTAGTTGCTCATAAAGTTAAGCAAACATTTATAAATGGCAACCATGATTTGAACACGATTGAAGACTATGGCGAAATTGAATATGCGTATTCAAATGATCCAGAAAATAGTCCGTCAGATAATTTATGGGTCACCGAAAGCAATCTTGCTGACTTAATGGCACGTGACGCCGGTAAATATTACATTTGGGTGCGCGTAACTGGTAAACCGAATACGTTAAACGGGGCACAAAATGTGATTGATTACGTTAAATGTTATTCTTTCAAAGAAGATGACTATTCGGAAATTTACCGTGTCTCTATGAGCACCAGTTACATCCAAGGGGTTATTCCACACAATGGTTTGTCCTATATCGGTAAAAATCAAATTTTGGCTTCAATTTCAGAAGAAGACGGATTAAGAATTGTGATTCTTCCCAATCCAACCGACAAAACGCAAGAACGAAATCTTAACACCGCAGAATATAACAAAGACCTTGATATCCGTTGGGGCTTGGGTTCTGGTGACGGCAGTAACCGTGAAACGCATGCAGTAGAAGCACCAACCGATTGGTATTCCAACATTACCGAAGTGCAAGCCATGCTTGCTGATCAATATTACTTGTGGTACTATGTGCCAGAATCTAAAAACTTTAATGAAACGAAAGTATGTTTCAAAATTATCACGATTGACAAAGCAACCATTTACTTTACCGCACCCCAAATTAACACTGGTGATGAAACTTTGATTTACAAAGGTGGTTATCAACAATTATTAAATACACCTGCCAATGTTGAATTCCACTCAACTTGTGATCTTTGCGAATCCGAAATTTCATACTTGACGAATGGAGTCACGGTGGAATATCGCATTGCAAAGTTTAAGGGGAATGCAACCCCATGGGTCAGTGATTACCGTTTGATTACTGGTTTACATGCTGGCGAATACGAAATTGAGTATCGTGTTGTGGAAGCCGCTAATTGGTATTATGCCGAAGAATATCTTAAAGTTGAAATCAAACCCGCAGATGCCAGTACGCTTGGTGTTGGCTTAACCGAAGCTCCAAAAGCCTTAACGAATTTAGCGTATAACGAAAATGAACAAGATTTGATTTTCTTCGGTCGTTTAGTTGAAAGTTTGTTTGAAGATGGTTGCGGTTCCGCGTTGGAAGGTGTACAAATTGTCTTCAATTACGCAGAAACCCCCGATCGACATTATTATTACTACTACGACCAAGCGAGTGGTGCCTATGTTTGGCGTAACAATAACAAATTGCCCGGTCGTGTTGATGCGGGAGTGTATCATATTCAATATTATGTTGATGGCTCGACGACAACAAGTAACTACAAACGGTCTGAAGAAATTTTCGATTTGGATATTACCATCAAAAAACGTGAAGTTTATTGGGTCAATGCTCCCGAACCGATTTTGGACTTAAAATATACTGGCAGACCGCAAACTGCTTTGAATCCTGGACAATTAAACGTTGGTGGAACTAATCCATGTACAGCCAAAGGGGTTGAGATTATGTACACGGCTGATGACCAAGGTTCTGCCGACCGTCAATGGAGTGAAAGAATCCCGTCGATTACTGATGTTGGATTTACCTATATTTGGTACTATGTCAAAGTTGACGCAAACAATGTGTTCGTTGGTCCAGATAACAGCCCATCTACGGGAACAAGGGTGGTCGTTTTGGTGGAACGGTACATCTTAACTGTTCGTGATTTACCACAAGCAGCACGTTTAATGTATAATGCCGAAGATCAGAATTTGATTAGTTATGCCTATTTGTCTACCGACGGCAATACTGCGTTTGGCAACAATGCACCTTTCTTTGAATATAGTTTCTCACCCAAGAGCAGTCGTTGGTTGCGCACGATTACCGCCAAATTGATTGGTACATATACGGTTTATTATCGTATCAATTACGATCCAAGCATCTTTGAATTCAAGGGTGAAAATGACGGTCAAAGCGAACCAATGCAACTTACGGTTACCATTGAGGGAAGAGAACTGGAAACTGATTCTGTGCGTGCTTATTATGATGAGAAAACCCAAAGAGTGAAGTACGATGCGACCGAAAAAGAGTTTAACGAAACAACTGGACAATGGGAAACGGTTACAAAATACAACGAGGAGACAGGAGAATTTGAACCAGTTTTGAATTATTCAAAATTATTCTTAGAAGAATTAGAAGCAAGCATGCAATATTGGTATCGTCCGTTTGACGAATACAACACAAATTCCAATTGGGATATTTGGACGAATGGTGTCACCAAAATTGCTGAGATTGGTAATTACCAATTTATGCTAACGATTACTGGTGGTGAAAGTTGTTTCCCGTATTCGCAAGAAGGTATTGAAATTCCGTATAATACACACCTTGCAACCTCGGACCGTGGGATTGAAATTGAAATGCCCAAAAATACATTCAGTACACCGGCATACATCCGTGCATGGATTGACTTTACGGGTAACATGGTTTACGAAGATGCAAAATTCAAATATGAAGGTTGGGTCGAAAACAACGGAAAATTGGGTATCAGGTTTGCTAATGTTGATTCAACTGGACGTAACCACAAAGCGGTTATCCGTGTGCAAGCCATCAATGGTAACTATTACTACATTACCACGGACGAATTATCCAATCCAGATAATAAAACCAATATTTCATTAAATTCGACTAACGTTAAAAATGCCATCAGAGCGGTTAACCTTGGCTTGGTCGATTCGTATGTGCCAGTGTTTGTCTACGAAGTCTATCGCATCCAATACAATGCTAACGGCGGTGCAACCGCGGACGGTGTGGATAAACTTGAAGATGGTTGGAAATGGCACGGAATTGATTATTTGTTGGAAGAAAATAAATTCCAAAAGAAAGAGAGTGACACAACTTTAAGCCCTAATGGTTGGAACACGTCGTCAGTTGGCAATGGGGATAACTATGGCAGCGGTGCTTTGTATTATAAAGCCAATGCTTCGCAAACTTTCTATGCTAAATACTTCGCCAAAGGACAAAATTATTTCACCGTCCAATGGATCATTACCAATGGTACGAAAACATATGCTTTGTCACGTGACAAAGGTGTTTGGTTTGATACTGGATTGAAAGAAAATCAAACGCGTGATAGCGGTATCTTGCTTGCCGAAGGTGATATGATCGTGTTACCTAGCCTCAAAGCAGACGAAAATGGTAAATCACTGTCAACTATCTTTGGTGGTCACGTTTTGGCTTGGTATACTGAAGATAAAAAGGAATACCAAATTGGCATGACAATTGATGGCAACATCACCTTTAAGGCGGAATTAAACCGTAACGTTAATAACTATGTCCAATGCCAATTCTATGACGACCAAGATAACATGATTCACGATTCGGGATTAGTAGCAAATGGGGCGAAAGCCTATATGGCTTTGTCGGGCATGGATGCTAATACGATTAAAAATTACAATGATGGTTATACGAAATGGGTGCAAGAATATGGTGATATTGATTTGAATCGTGCACAAGCCGTGAACGGGGTTTTGCAATATAACTTCGGTACGAAAAGAGTAATTGAAGAACCAATAGAAAATGATGCAAAAGTGTCGTGGGGTGATTATATTGCCATGGTGGTCATTCTGCTTTTGGGAGCAGCCGCGACTGTTGCATCGTTGACTGTTTACATCATCATGCGTAAGAAACATCATAAAGTTAACTTAAAAAACTTCAAAGAAGAAACTAAGGGGCACTTGACGATTTAAGCAAATAGTAATTGACAAAATACGCATATTTGGGCTATATTTATCAGATATGATAGCACAAAAAACATACTTTGCGGACAAACAAAACACGCAACGCGAATG
>CAZXAV010000053.1:0-6694 GCA_964638195.1 uncultured Prevotella sp.
GTTAAACAAGGTCGTCAAACGATCATAATTTTTTGCGTAACGATCGATATCTTTCAAAACTTCATCATTATCTGGTTGTTCTGATTCAGTCACATACTTTCTGATGGTATCCTTAAAAGTATTATAGTTCAAACGCGTTTCATAAGCGAATAAAAGCGGGCAAGAGTTTTCAATCAATGTTTCGTCAAAAGCCGGCAGAGTCAATAATTTTTTCGGATCAACACGTAAATTAGCAAAAGCATTTTGCAGGTTATTTAACAATTGGTCAGTGTTACTGCGATTATCGGCTTTACGTGCATTAAATGCCGCGGTATAAGCATCATTAAATGCTTTTCCCTCGTTTTCGCGGAAATAAATATAGCAGTTTTTATAGTAATCGATGTATGTTGAATCATCGAGCAAACGACTTAAATTGGTAAAATTGTTAATCCATCCTGGATACAAAACAATATTGCGCCCCGGCATTAAGGTCGGATTTGAAGAGCCCCAAAAGACCCAACACTTATCTGGATCAGCATCCTCACCATTAGCTGGCAAATTTTCTTTCAAGTACCAACCAATACACGAATACCCAGATTCTGAAACTGGTAATGTACCTGGACCCCTCACTGGTTGATTAAATGCACGTGTTTCTGTATATGCTTCATTATTCTTTACAAAGGGTGTGTTGTCATCAAGCATAAACGTGACCTTATAGTCCTGAAGTTCCCAATCAGCATAAAAACGACGGCCAGCTTTATCAATACGTTCTTTACCGAAAATATAGTGTTCAGCGTCATCATAAAGACCGAGTGTTTTATACGATTCAATTTCTTTTGCAGTTAAACCAGAAATTTTCCAACCAAGGAATTTATAACCTTCACATTCTGGCGTGTCTGGAGCATAAATAATTTGTTGATAAGTACGACCAATTTCTAATTCAGTAATTTCATCGTAATAACCGTATTCGTTCAAGGTCAGCCAATAAGCATTTGACAAAGGGTTAGTATTATCTGAATTGGCTTCAAAAACAATTGAATAATCGGCGCCGATGTAGCCATCAAGATAAAGTTCATTATTTTTACCCGAGTCCAAAGCCCAAAGTTTAAATTGATAAACCGCATCCAAACGTTTTTCGTAATCTTCAATTGGCTTAGTTGGATCATCTGGATTTTTTTCATTAACAGTCAAACCAAGTTCATATTTCACAATCGGCAAAGCCGCATGAAACAAAAAACCTTCCTCATAGTTATAGTTATTCAATAACGTGTATTTTTTGTAGGTTTCAACTTTGCTTGTTTGAGCATCATTGTCGGTAACAGTAATATTCACATCCTTATTGATAAATCCTTCTTTTGGGTCTTTGTATGCTTCATCATTGGTTGAGTTAAAACAAAAATTATATTTTTCCATTTCGTTTGCAGTACAATGATCATCTTCCGCAAACAAATAACTATCCATGTGTCCGTTTGCAGCGCAACGTGGGTACACTTCACCAGAACTGACAATCGTATCCGTGGTAGCTGAACAATTTGAATAAGTACCATTTTCACCTTTCAAAAAGTATTCATGAACACCACCATTGATATGACCAATACAATTATCAGCAACAATATAAGTTCGCGAGTTAAATATTTCGCCCCATAAATTTAAGTTGTTCATGGCGCCAAAAACGACATTGTTATAAATCCACCCACCCGAATAAACACGCCCCGCCAATTTACCCGTATAGCAAGTAGTATCTGCTTGGATATTTCCGCCAATTGTTACATTTGACAATAAATTATTATACAAGCCCGCCGCCACTAACAATTTTTGGTCGGCAGCAATTTGTGTTGTCATCCCCGCCAAACCACCAACTGAATATGCTCCACTGCTTGCATTGATTTGTGGATTGATTGCATAATCAATCAAAGACGAATTGATAATTTTACTGGAAATATTTATTCCGACCAAACCACCGAGATAACCATTCGTGGCTTCCCCATAAGTCAAATTAGCATTAGTACCCGCATTAACTGTCATAGTGACACCAGTCGATGTACTGCCACTTTCTTTGACAACCTTGATTGAATCAAGACCCCATTTTTTCGGTGTAACTGTGTTCGGAGTTTTAATTACTTCGTTACCATTTTCTTCTTTTTCCGAAGTCGAAGTAAAGGTCAATTTACCTACCGCCGTACCAACATAGAAATTGTGTCCGTTTACATTGTCGGTAATCAAATTGATAGTCGGGTTTACAATTGTGACATTATTGATATAAGTAGTATTCGCCGTGCCTGCAATCATCCCCACACAAATATCAATCGGTGCATCGGGACGTAAAGGATCGTCCGCCTTAATACTTTCAGCCGTGTAAACGTAATCAATAATTGGGTTTTTGAAAGTGACATTTTCAAACACTCCGCCAATCATTTCAGCAAAAAACCCCACTTGCTGTGTTGTGTTCCCGTTAATGCTAATGTGTAAACCTTCAATCGTATTACCGTTACCGTTGAAAGTGATGTTATGATTTTTGCCGTTAGTGCCAATGTCAATTGGCGTCCATAACGGAGTTTTTTTCGAGCCCAAGTTTGAATCATGGTCACTTAATTTAATATGGTTATTTAAGACAAAACTGTAACCTTCATAATTTTCGGTTGAAGATTCGTCAGCACCAACTCTTGTCAGCAGATAATTCATGTATGCTAACTGTCCGGGAGTATCAATGTAGAACGTATTTCCCCTTTGGCTAGAAAAACTGTTTGAACGAATTCCGTCTTGTGTCCAATAAATCGCACTGTCACCATTTTCTAATGGTTTCAAGCTCCCAACAGTCTGGATACCAATGCGTTGGAAATCAAGCAAACAAAAACCAACGGCCATCATTAAGCAACAGACCGCCGTCAATCCACCCAAGATGCCGAGGCGCCAACCGTTAATTTTCTTTTGTTGTTCCCCCATGTCTGAGTTTAGTATATATCAATCATAATATTTTAGACAATCAATTTTTCTTGTCTTTCTTGTCTTTCGTTGGGAAGTAATTACGACCGACCAAACTGTCGGGCAAATATTGTTGTTCGACGTAACCGCCGAAGTCATGCGGGTATTTATAGTTCTTACTGGCTTCAGTGTGGTTTTTCAAATATTCGGGAATACGGTCATCGGCATGGTTCAACGCGTCCTCTTGCGCTTGTCCCATTGCCACGACTACCCGATTGTCTTTGGGTGCTTGACAGACGTAAACAATTGCTTGTGTCAATGCTAAGTTCCCTTCGGGCATACCTAAATTGTCCAAAGCATACAACGCAGAACAAGCTTGTACCAACGCTTGCGGGTCGGCTAAACCGACGTCTTCACTGGCATGGGCAATCACACGGCGCGCCAAAATTTGCGGCTGCATCCCCGCGGCAATTAAACGGTTTGCGTAATACAAAGCCGCGGTCGAGTCACTGCCACGCAAACTTTTGCAGAACGCACTCAGAATGTGGTAATAAAGGTTTTCGTCCAAATTCAAAGCCTTTTGTTGCAAGCACTCGGCGGCAACCGATTTATCAACCACAATGACACCATCCGCGTTCGGCTTAGTGGTAACCGCACACAATTCCAAACCGTTCAAAGCACTGCGTACATCACCACCACACGCGGTCGCAAAATAAGTCAACGCGTCTTCGTCAACTTGCATTTTGTAATCACGTAATCCTTGCGGTGCGGTCAAAGCATGACGCAAAATTTTTTTGATGTCTGCTTCCGTCAGCCGCTTAAACTCAAACACCGTACAACGCGAAACAATGGCGCGGGTCATGCTGTAACTGGGGTTTTCCGTGGTACAGCCCACCAACAACAAATAACCGGCTTCCAAAGCCCCTAACAGCGAGTCACTTTGGGCTTTGTTCCAACGGTGACATTCGTCCAACAATAAGTATGTCTTTTTGCCCGCGATTTCAAAATCGGCTTTGGCTTGTTGCATGACTGCTTTCACTTCGGCAACCCCCGTCGAAACCGCATTGATTTTCACAAATTTAGCGTTACTGCTATCCGCGATAATTTGCGCCAAAGTCGTCTTGCCCGTGCCGGGTGGTCCAAAGAAAATCACACTTGGCACACGTCCAGCTTGAATTAAGCGGCGTAACAATTTGCCATCCGCCAATAAATGTTGTTGCCCGGCAAACTCACTCAACACTTGCGGACGCATGCGTTCCGCCAACGGCTTTTGCGTTTGATGTAAATTATCAAACAAAGTTTCCATCGTTTAATTAAAACACATTTTGACACCACCACGCAAGTATCTGTTTGCTAAACACTTACAAGCGAATATCGTATTCATGCCCAACCACAAAAGGTTCGGCTTGGTCAATTTGGTCGATGTAAATGCAAGGGTCAACTTCGGGGCTTTGCGCGGCGGTACGACAACGCGCCACTCCATCAACTACCGCATCACAAACCACCCGTACCGTACGCCCGTGTTCACTGCGGTGTTTCGCATCCAAAATCGCTTGTTGCACGTGTTCGACTTGACGTAATCGCGTACGTTTCACGGCGGCTTTCACTTGAGGCATGTCGTATGCCGCAGTACCCGCTTCCCGCGAATAGGCGAAGAACCCCACATAGTCTAATTTCACCGCTTGTAAGAATTGAACCAACTCGTCAAATTCGGCATCGGTTTCGGTCGGGAAACCCACCATCATCGTGGCACGAATCGTAACATCGGGAATCATCTGACGAATCTTTTCAATCAAGCGGCGGTAACTTTCCGCGTCACCACGACGTCCCATTAACTTCAAAATGCGGGCATTGCAATGTTGGAACGGAATATCTAAATACTTCACCACACGATCATTGGTGGCGATTTCTTGCAATAAGCCGTCCGTCAACAATTCGGGATAACAATAATGCAATCGCACCCGTTTCACGCCGTCGACCGCGGTAATCGCACGCAACAGCCCGACTAAATTTGTACCGATGTCCACACCGTACATCGTCACGTCTTGCGCCACCAAAATAAATTCGGGCACACCCAACGCCGCGAAATGTTGGACTTCGGCAACAATGTCATCAACCGCACGGGATACATACTTGCCGCGGATGAACGGAATGGTACAGAACGCACAACGGCGGTTACAACCGTCCGCAATTTTAATGTAAACGTAACTGGGCGGAGTCGATAACAATTTGTTGCCCGCCACTGCGGTTTTGCCCGTTAACAATGCCGCCAAATCTTGGTAATCTTTGGTTTCCCACCACACATCGACTTCGGGCAATCCGTCGCGTAAAGCCTGTCGGTTGTTCGGCACAATGCAACCGCAAACCACTAATTGAGCGTGCGACTTGTGCGCCAATTTCGCCGTAATCACGTCAATGCTTTCTTGCCGTGCGCTGTTGATAAAACCGCAAGTGTTCACAATGATAATATCGGCGGTCGCATCATCGGCAACCATTTGACAGCCCGCCCGTTGCAAATATCCCGCCAAAACTTCGCTGTCGGCGCGGTTCTTATCGCAGCCCAAAGTCGTGATACAAACTTTCTTCGGTGGTAAATTCATATTGCATGATAACGCGTTTTCACGTATAATTCAACTGTAATTGTTGCGTGCGCATGCTCCCATGGTCAAGCGGTTAAGACGACACCCTCTCACGGTGTAATCGCGAGTTCGATTCTCGCTGGGAGTACCAAAAAAAAATTTCATTCCGCTGTCGGTAAAGTTTTCTTCGCTTTCACTTCCAATAGGGCTTTGTTTTGGGCATTTAATGGCGAGATGGCAGGACGACCCAGTTGGGCTTCGTAATCTTTGCGCGCATTGGCGGCGATGTTGCCACCGCGTTTGGCAATGGCTTTGTTTTCGTCGAAAGTAACTGGCTGTTCATTTTGCGACAAGCCCGTAGTGGTAACTTCCGCCAACATATTCAAGACCAGTTCAATGTCCGTCATATTGTCACGCAAATTTTCTTTTTTCAATCCTTTTAGTTGTTTGTATTCTTGCACCGTCAACCCCGACCATGCTTTGGTCATTTCGTTAGTTAAAATGGCGTAATCTTTTTCATTATTGATTCCACGCATTTGCCATTCGTCGGTCAGTTTTTTACGGATTTCAATCGTTTGCAATCTTTGGTTAATCCAACCGTCCGTGTACCCTTTCGCACGATAAAAATCAGCCCCACGTAAAATTGCTTTTTCTGGGTCAACAATTTCATTCAAACGTTCAGTGCCAATTTGTGCTAACCACATTTTGAATGGTTCGGCTTTCTTACTGGGGATTGATTGCACCAAACGCAAAACTCCTTTGGTATCTAAGACGTCAGTCTCCCTAGACTTACCATCTTCGGCAATCAATTTCAACCGGTTACAATTTGTAACCAGTTCACTACCTTCCGCGTTCAAACGGTTCTTCAAAACTTTCCAATAGTTTCTTGCGGTTTGATAGTTGTTATCCGTTAAGACTGCGACCACATCAACGACCGAAAACCACCAATCTTCTTTTGCGGGGTCCCATTGCGTTCTGACTTTTTTATTTTCAAAAACTTTGATGTTTGACATTTGTTTACTCCTATCAATTCATAACACATATCTTGCGATTGTTGCAAAAGATTTCAACACACCATCCCGCCCGCCGCCCCGACGACGCAATCTCCCCTATCTCGTTTCACGAGATGCTAAATCCCCGCCGCTGTCGGGTCTTTATCATAAAAAAGACAATCCCAAAACTTGGGGTGACGGCGTGCTGATCGACTTCGGGGA
>CAZXAV010000054.1:0-6665 GCA_964638195.1 uncultured Prevotella sp.
TTGTTGCGTGCGTCGCGGCGTTCTTTTTCCACCGCGTCGATAATTTCTACTTTTTCGACCAAGGGCGCTACGGCTTTGACCGCGTAATCAATGTGGGGGAAGTGGCGTTCGTTGCGTGCGTAATTGGCATCACGGGTGGACATTGCCGCCAAAATAAAAGTGCCGTCTTCAAAGGCTTCGGGCATTAACGGTTGAATGTACAAGTCAAAAGAAATGCTGCTGACATTGTTTTCGATAATCGGCAAAGCTTGTTTCCAAATTTCGTTGACGTCCATGATATGGATAGATTACCACACCGCGGGGGTTTTTGTAAATCATTGGTTGCCGCCAATCTTGGGTGAGAATTTTGCCCGGGCATCTTGAATTTGCGGTGGGGTTGGAGTATATTGTGGGAATGGACAATTTAACGGGCTTAAAACAATATTTTCATGCATTGGGAATGAATGACCGTGCCATTGCCAAAGTGTTGGGGAAAACCAACATGCGCAGTCTGACTTTGATCCAACAACGCTTGGCGGACTTGCAAAAAGTGTTACGGATTGACGCGCCGACCGTGGTGCACATGGTGGTCACTTGGCCCGATTTGTTAGGGCATGACGGCATTGAAGTGGTCAACAAAATTCAAGATTATCAAAAACTTTTACAGATTGACGAACCGACCGTGGTGCAGATGATGATTAACCGTCCGCACTTAATTGGTTACAACACGATGGGCGAAGGTCCGACCGCGGTGAAAAGCAAAATCAACAAATTTACCGCCGCCATTCCGTTGGAGCAATTACGGGATTGGGTGGTGCGTTTCCCCGCGATTCTTGACATGCCCGCCCAAGCGTTCAAAATTCGTTACATGTTGGCGGCAAATTTGGGGATTACGACACGGTTCTTTCAAGCGGGCTTTATGACCAACCAAAGCAAAGTTTGGGCACGGGCTTGCCATTTGAACCGCCATCCGGGAATTTTTAATCTCGCCAACGTTTACATCAGCGAAAAATTTTTCCACGGCATGTTCCATGTGTCGTCGTCCGAGTTAATGCAAAAGTACCCGTTGGACCAAACCGCGGTGGCGCAGATTGAACAAGACTATTTGGCGCGAACGGGGCACAAGGTGATACTCGACCAACAAGAACGGGCGGTCTTGGGATTGGGGGCATAATGGACCAAAAACTTTACGATTTTTTGATACAGATTGGTTTTGAAGCCGACGACATCCAATTTTTGTGCGCGGGCTGTCCGGGCTTGAACCACATTTCCGCCGACACGGCATTGCAAAACGCGCGCTTGGTGGTGCGTTACGGTTACCCGCCCGAAGACATCGACGGTTTGATTGCCGTCAACCCCAGTTTTCTTTTGAGCAATCCTGCCACGTTGGAACAAGCACTTGCCCAACTGGGTGACGATGTTGAAACCAAATTAAAGGACAACCCACAGTTAATTTAAGGAGAAAATCATGGAAGATATCAACCAATTAAAACAGTATTATGCAAGTTTGGGCTTGAATGCCCACCAAATCGAAAAAGTGTTACAAAAATCTTTTGTGCGTGACGTGGCTTTGATTCAGCAAAAAATTGCCGATTGTCAAACTTTGTTCCAAGTTAACCAACGGGCAGTGGTGAAATTGGTGCTTGATTTTCCGGCGGTGTTGAACCACGATTTTATGAGTGACAGTCCGACTTCCGTCAAAAACAAAATCAAAGCCTACCAAGCACTGTTACACACCGACGAAAAAACCGTGATTAAAATGGTACTGGTACATCCGCAGTTGTTGTGTTTTGACATCATGGGTGACAGTCCCACCGCGGTCAAAAGTAAAATTCAAGATTACCAAACTTTGTTACATACCGATGCGAAAACTGTCGGCAAAATGGCAATCGGTTGGCCACAAATGTTGGGCTTTGATACCAACACCGACCGTCCGACCGCGGTCAAGACCAAAATCAAAGATTATCAAAAAATCTTACACGTTACTGAGCCGACAATGGTCAAAATGATTGTGGGGTGGTCGCAATTATTGGGTTACGATGTTACCAGTGATAACCCCAGTTCAGTGAAAAGTAAAATCAAAGATTACCAAGCACTGTTGCACACCAACGAATCGACGGTAATCCGCATGATTGTGGCGTGTACCAAATTATTGAGTTATGACATCAACGGGGACAGTCCGACCACGGTCAAAAACAAAATTAAAAATTATCAAACTATCTTGCAAACCGACGAAGCAACCGTGGTGCAGATGATGATTAACCGCCCCGAAATGTTGACTTTCGACACGGTCAGCAACAGCCCGACTTCGGTCAGCAGTAAAATTAAAAAAATGACCGAAGTAATTCCGCTGACAAAATTGCGTGAATTATTGGTCTATAATCCCGCCATGTTGGGCATGCCCGCCCAAGCCTTTAAGATTCGTTACATGTTGGCGGAAAACTTGGGCGTGATGTCGCGTTTCATGCGTCAAGGTTTCTTGACCAACCAAAGCAAAGTTTGGGCGCGTTTTTGCCATTTGAACCGTCACCCGGGCGTGTTTAACATGGCGAATGTTTACGTCAACGAAAAACGGTTCAACCACTATTTTGGGGTGCAATCGACCGACTTAATGCAAAAGTATCCGTTGGACCAAGCCGCGTTGACCCAAATTGAACAGACTTATTTCGTCAAAACGGGGCATGCGTTAAAACTCGACCAACAAGAATTGGCAGAGATTGGAATTGATAAAACATCGTTTTAATCAATTTCCAATTCGGGGTCTTCAAATAACGGGGAAGCGAAAAAGTATTCAGTGGTCACACCCAAACCGCGACAAATCAATAACACTGTTTTAAGGTTTACGCTGTTGTTGTCCGCTCTCATTAAAGTTTGCATTGTCCCGTGTGACAGTGCCGTAACTTTTTCCAAACGATAAACCGACATATCTTTTTGGTTCAGAATTTCTTTAATGCGTTTCACTACTGCTTTGGCAACTGTCTTCATCTCATTTACCTACTTAACCTTGTAAACTTTTCAACATGGTAATTACGGCATCCTTTTTGTTATCGGGTAAAGCACAAAACAAATCTAAAAATTGTTTGTGCTCTGGATTAAACTTTTCGCCAAGATAGAAAAAGTCAAAAATAGAAATCCCAACAACATCACAAAAATCAAGCAAGGTGCTGACTTTTAATTCAATTTCACCACTTTCAATCGTTGTCAAGAAACGAGCATTATGTCCTAACTGTGAACTGGCTTCTCTGACTGATAATTTCGCATTTGTGCGAAAATAACCAACTCGCTTAATTACGTCCTTATAGTCCATACTTATAATTTTATTCCCGTGCCGCAAAACCATTTTACAAACACTGTGTAAATTTGGTTATTTATAAATAAAAATTTTACAACCATTGTAAAATCCGTGTTATATTGTGATAGTGGTTGTCACATTTTACTTTTAGAATAAGTTTTTTGTGACAATCACTGTATAAGTTGATTATGGAAAAGATAAAGAGTGTTTGCTTTATTGGACATCGCAAAATTGCGATTACGGACAAACTAATCACGGACTTGACAACTGTTGTGGAACGGTTAATTGCGGACGGTGTCGATGTTTTTAATTTCGGCAGTCACAGCCAATTTGACAGTTTGTGTTATGAAATTGTCAGTCGGCAACGTGAGCAATGCCCGCAAATTCAACGCGTGCATTATTGTGTGGCGTACGAAAATTATACCAATGCTGGGTTGAACGATTTATATGAACAAGAAATTGATTGCACCGCGGCATTGACCGCCAACAAGCACACATATTTTGTGCGGAACCAAGTTATGATTGACCACAGCGAGATTTGTGTTTTTTACTATGACCCCAATTATTTACCGCCACCACGCAAAAACAGCAAACGCGACTTGACCACCTATCAGCCACGCAGTGGAACCGCACTGGCTTTTCAATATGCAAAGAGCAAAAACAAAAACATCATTAACTTGGGGTGAAGTGCAGTGTTTCCTATATATAAGAGATAAGGGTTGACGGGCGGGGGTGGACTGTGGTAGAATTAACGTTATGAAAAGAACTTGGCAACCCAGTAAAGTTAAACGTCGTCGTTCGGTCGGTTTCCGTAAACGTATGAAAACCGTCGGTGGACGTAATGTGATTCGCCGCCGTCGTGCCCGCGGTCGCAAACGCTTAACCACAAAATAAGATGTTACCCTTACGGTATCGCTTAAAGAAGCGCAAAACTTTTAACTACTTACACCAACGCGGTAAACGCCAAAGCGGCGAATACGTGGTGGTGTATTTTTGTTCTGCTGCCAATTTGAAAGTCGGTTTCAGTGCCAGTAAGAAAGTCGGCAACAGCATTGTCCGCCACCGTTCCGCACGTTTAATGCGGGAAGCCATGCGTCCGCTGTTATCCCGTGTCAATCCGCGGACCAACATGATTGTGGTCGCGAAACCCGAGTTGCCCAAGCAACATTTATTGTTCATAACTTTGGATTTGGAAAACACTTTGAAAAAAGCCGGGCTTATGTTATAATGCGATTTAGATTATGAATATTCAGTTTCCGTCCGGCAGTGGCATTCAAGGTTTTGTTTATTGGTTAATTTCCCAAATCATGGGTTGGGGTTGGATTTCTTACGGTTTTGCGATTGTCTTTTTTACTTTGTTCATTAAGTTGATGTTGTCACCGATTGATTTCTTGAACCGTTTGTTTTCGCGTCGTACCCAAATCAAACAACAAGCCTTGGCAGGTGAGTTAGCCGATTTGGAAAAAATTTACAAAAATGACCCACTGGGTTTGACCCGTGCGCGTCAAGCTTTGTACCAAAAAAACGGGGTCGGCGGACTGGGCAGCAGTTTGATTGCGTTAGCCAGTCTGATTATCACCATGGTGGTCTTCTTCCAAGTCATGGGCGCGCTGAACAATATTTCCAATTACAACATCCACGTACAGTACCAAGAATTGCAAACCGTGTACCGTGAATATACCGCCGACAAAGACGTGGCGAATTTGACCGAAGAACAAAAAACCGAATTGTCGACTTTGTTAAACGACAAATACCAAGCCACCAATGTGAAATTCGGTTGGATTAAAAACATCTGGCAACCCGACAGTCCCATGTCAAGCCCGATTAAATCGGTGGACGATTACAACAAAAACCAGTCGGGGGACAACCGTTTAACCACGGACGAAGCCAAACAAGAATACAACGACATTTACAGTTACATCCATGTGGATAACAAATGTAACGGTTATTTTGTGTTGGCGGTGATTTCCGCGGTGACCGTGTTCTTGTCGTTGAAAATCAATACCTTGATGGCGAAACGCAACGCGCCGCAAAAAACCGCAGTCAAAAAAGACGAACCGATTATTACTTATTCGATGCGTGACGCGAAACAGCAAGGCGCGACGCCCGAACAACCTATGATTGACCCCGCGCAAATGAGCAAAATGATGATGTGGATGATGCCGATTATTTACGTGTTCTTCGCGACCATGCAGACTTCCGCGTTCGCGATTTACATGATTGCTTCGTCGTTGGTGTCGACTGCGTTGTCGGTCGGGTTCGGGTTCTTGGTCGACTTGATTTTGAAAAACATGAAAAAACCCGAAGTTAACAAAGATTTCGATGCTACGGTAATCAATCCGCACGCGAAGTATTTCAAAGGAGGAAAAAAATGAACCAATCTGTAACAGTCAGTGCCAAGTCTTTGGACGAAGCCATTACCAAAGGATGTGCCGAATTAGGCGTGGCTTTGGACGAAGTCGATTTTGAAGTGGTCGACGAAGGCGGTATGTTCCGCAAAATGCAAGTCAAGGTTTCGTTGAAAAACGCCACGGAAGCCGTGGAAGAAAAATCCGTGGAAGAAGTTGTTGAACCCGTTGTGGAAGAAAAAACAACGCCCAAGAAAGCGGCGGACACCGTGCAAGTTGAGTCGGGCAGTGTGGAAGAATACGAAATCGGCGGTAAGGCTAAACCTGCTCGTCCCGCCAAAGCACCCCGTCCCGTGACTGAGTTTGACCCGAACTGCCCGAAGTTCACCAAACCTTTGGCGTTTGCACAAGAATTTTTCAAATTGATGGGGGACAACTTAACCGTGACCACGTCGCACGACGACCAAGAATTTATCATTGCGGTGGACGGGGAAGATGTTGGTCGTTTGATTGGCAAAAACGGTCGCACCATGGCGGCAATTAACTCGTTGATTCACGCGATTGCGGTCAACACACATGCGGACGAACCACGTCGCGTGTCGGTCGACATCGGCAACTACCGCGCGAAACGGAAAGACTATTTAATCGACCTTGCCAAACGCAAAGCCGAACAAGTCAAGACCACGGGACGTTCGGTGCGCTTAGACCCGATGCCCGCGCGTGAACGCGTAATTGTGCATTTGACTTTGCAAGACGTGGAAGGCATTATCACGGAAAGTGAAGGTACCGACCCACACCGTTATTTGGTGATTAAACCCGGCGCTCGTTAAGAGCGCTTTTTCGTCGCCGATAGATGTTTATAAAATAGACCATGATTGGCGACGAAAACGCATAAGATAAGCCCCTTTTTCACGCCTATATATATAAGAAGTTGTCGTAAATACGTTGCTTTTTTTGTGCGTTTGTGCTACAATTATTCATTATGAGTACGGACAAAGTAACGCCGAAAAATGCGGCAACAACTTCAAATTACGAAGCCAAAGACA
>CAZXAV010000055.1:0-6466 GCA_964638195.1 uncultured Prevotella sp.
TTAAAATCCCTCGGGGGAAACTCCATATCGGTTCAAGTCCGATCCTGGGCACCAAAACAAACAATCAATTGTGGAGGGAACAATGGAAAGTCTGACACCGCCCGAACCAGTTAGTGTTAATGTTGGTGGTGGAAATCCACGTTTGCAACGCGAAAGTGGTTTAGAATTATTGCGACTGATTGCCATGTTGCTGATTGTCATGCACCATGTTTATTTGTTTGGTGGTATCACCGTTGCAACGACTTTGGGGCAAATTTTGTATTTGTTTTGTGGTTCGGGCGGTAAAATTGGTGTTAGTGTTTTTATTTTGATTTCGGCTTATTTCATGGTGAACAAGCCATTCAAATTAACACGGATTTTGAACATCGTTTTACAGACAACTTTTTATGCGGTGGTCATTTACCTTTTGTTTACGATTTTTGGTAATGTCAAATTTACTTGGAAAGGGTTGGTTTTCGCGTTGTTGCCCGTGCTTTACGATCAATATGGTTTTGTCACGGGGTACATTGTCATGCTGTTGTTATCCCCAGTCTTAAATTTGGTACTCCACACTGTCAACAAGAAAACTTTGGGGCGGAGTATTTTAGGGATGATTGGGTTCACAATTTTGTTCCCTTATTGCAGTTTTCTCTTGATCGGTGAAATTTACGATGTTCCTTATTTGAATGAAGTGATTTACTTCGTTGAATTATATTGTGTCGGTGGTTATTTAAAATTGTACGGCATCAATTTGTCCAAAGCATGGGGGGTGGTAATTATTACTGGGGTGACTTTGATTTTGGGAATGGTGGTGAATTGCTTCGATGGGTGGCGTGAACTTTGTTTGCAATGTGCGACACTCAGTAACTTTGTGTGCGCGGTGGGGCTGTTGTTAATTTGCAAAGATTGGAAATTCCAAAGCCGCATTGTTAATGTATTGGCTTCAACGACCTTTGGTATTTATTTGATTCATGAAAATTCGTACATGCGTGATTGGGAATATGCTTTCTGCCGTCAGACATTATTTCCCCATGTCACTTCTGCCGCGGCTGTGTTTATTTTAATGACGGTTACCATTTTTGTCGTGGCTTTGGTGATTGACTTGGTGCGTCAGCAAACCATACATCGGATAACCAATAAGTGCTTGCAAGCCGTGGACAGAAAGTTTGCCAAACGCAAGCAACAAAAGGTCGAAACGCCCCAATCAACGGACATCAGCAAGGACTAAGCGGGTTTATCTCTAAGAATTTTACAAAAACCCTTGACAATGCATACTATGCAATATATAGTATTATGCATAACAAGGGATTGAAGATGGAAATTCAGATGAAGAAAGGGTTGTTAGACGTGTGTGTCCTTGCACTGTTAAAGCGCGGGGATTCTTATGGCTATCAAATTGTGATTGAATTATCCCGTGTTATTGAAATTTCTGAATCAACGCTGTATCCGATATTAAGAAGGTTAGAATCGGCAGGGCAACTTGTTACCTATTCGCGTGAGCACGGGGGTAGGTTACGCCGCTATTATCGGATCACACGTGATGGGCTTGATCGACTGGATCGGTTCAACCGCGAACAGCGCGAAGTCCAAAAAATCTATGCGTTTATTCAAGGAGGGGATTTATGACAAAGAAAAAATATCTGCAAAAACTGCGAAAGGCTTTGGGAAGAATTCCAGAATCGGAAAAAGCGGAAATTTTAGATTACTACGCCGAAATCATTGATGAATCGTACGAGCGGGGCAAATCGACACACGAAATCTTTGCCACACTGGAAACACCCGCACAGGTTGCTGCGAACTATTTTAATGAAAACGAAGGGTCGATTATTGAACGAAAACGCCCGCGCTACAAGGATAATGATTTGAGCAATCGCAACAGTGAACAAGATCGGAAATTGGAAACATCGCGTTCAAGCGAAGCCAAGAAAACTCCAAACATCGGGCTGATAGTTGTGCTTTTTCCAATTTGGTTACCTTTCTTGATTGTTGGCTTTGCCCTAGTGTTAGCATTGATCATTACGCTGATTGCGCTTTTGATTGCTGTTGTCTCCATCGTCATTGCTTGTGGGGTGGCAAGTTTATATTGTCTGGTTGCTTCGTTTGGGCTGATCCCGACACATGGCGCACTGGCTGTGACACAAATTGGTGCCGCGTTCGTGCTTTTCGGTCTTGCCATGCTTTTCGGTCTCATCATTAAACCGTTCTGTAAAGGCATTGCTGCGTTTTTCAAATTACTATTCCGTAAAAAAGGTGCTTTCACGGGTGCGGTGACGCAATCAAAATGGGTTGTCGTGCTCGTGGTGGGTATCATATTCTTGATCGGTGGCGGAAGTGTCAGCACGTGCACTTTTTACGGTGCCTTAAATGGTGATTGGCATAATTTGGCGGTTGTTGGCACGTTTGAAGAACAAACCAAAACGATTGATTTGAACTTTGAAGAATTGTCTTTGGTTTCGGATAATTTATGCATCGAAGTTGTCCCGACCGAAGAGGAGACAGTTAAACTTGTCTATTTTGAAAGCGAAGATTTTAAGTTAAATTATCATTACGAGAATGGCGTCATTACGCTTAAAAATGGCGAATGGAGTAATGCGTGGGGACACTTTGAACAAGTTTGGAAAAGAGGTATTATGTTCCCCACGGTTGTCAGTGCGTATGCACGAGCAACACTTTATGTCCCGATGAGTTATCATGACAACCTTGCGTTAGAAGTGGACAATGGCATGCTCTCAATCAGTGATTTTGCGGGAGAAACGGTTGGGCTGAAAAATGTAACGCTGACAACGGACAATGGCAAGATTCAAGTTCACAAAATGAACGCTGAAAAACTAAGCGCCCGTACTAGCAATGGATATATCTCACTTGACTGCGTGAACGCAGATACAGTCGAGATAAAAACCAACAATGGCTACTTAGAACTTAAAAACATGGTAACCAACACCTTGAACGGCATTACGCATAACGGCGCAATCCGTTGCGAACGGGTTAAGGGTGAACTGATTGAGTTGACAACCAGTAATGGTGCCATCAATGGGACGATTGTGGGGCAAGAAAGTGATTTCAAAATCATTGCCACGGTTTCCAACGGACATTGCAATTTGCAGAATAAAGCAACGGGTACGAAAACACTGCAAGTAAAAACCAACAATGGTGCGATCAAATTGAATTTTGAAGCAGTTGAGTAGTCAAGATTGAGCGCATCGGGTTTATCTCTTGTAAAACGGGCGGAAGTTAGTTATAATTAAAACATGTTATCGACCGAACAAAAAATTCAACATTTAATTGATTTGGGCTTTTCTGGTGACATGACCGAAGTCGGCAATTTTTATGCGTGAAAAACGTTTAACCAAAATGACCGCAATGTGCAAAAATTGGTGCAATATTCCACCGACTTGTGGCAAGAACACAGCAACATTTTGAAAAGCTTGTCGCGGGCGGCGAACCAAGCCGAAAAAGATGCTTTGTTAAAAAGGAAAGAAGAATTGATTGCGATTGCGTTTCCCGACCATGGCATCTTCGGTAATTTCTGTGACGAATTTTATTGTACGGTCGGGGCGGTCGATTTTGACAAAGCAAGCATTTCGGGCTTTAACAAAAATGTGAAGTTCGGTCAATTCACGTTAGCAGAATTGGGCAATTATGCTTTGATTGGGGAAGACGTCAAAATCGGGGCAACCTTGGGCGGACAAGTCCAACCCAACAAGAAAGTTATCATTGGTAACGACACGTGGATTTGCGCCAGTACGGTGATTGGGGCAGGGGCTAAGGTCGCGGATGGCACGGTGTTGGCTCTGGGGGCTTGCTTGCACCCGAACCAAAGCACGGAATTGAACGCTTTGGCGGTGGGTAATCCTTGCACGACCAAAATGATTATCGACGACAATTATCAATCCCAAAAAGACAACTTAACCCACCGCAGTGAAGACGAAATCCGCTACATCGTGCGCCATGTTCGTAATTTAGGGATGGACGTGGATGACGCGTTTATCAATGCCCTAAACGGCGAAAAATATAATTGCTTTTCGTCCCGTATTGCCCAGATTACCGATTTCTCACACAACCTTTCTTATGAGTTTAACCACACCGCGACCACGGGAGACCGCCGTCGTGAAATCATTGACATTTTGTTCCCGATTAAAGGTGACAACTTCCAAATCGGGCAGGGCATGTTCGTGGATATTTTGGGGCTTGCCAAAGTCGGGAACAATGTGAACATCGGCAACAATGCATTCTTTGCGGGGAACGTGGTGATTGGTGATAATGTGCGGGCGGGGTCGGATTTGGTCATGGCGGGCATTGGTCACGAATTACCCGCATCTGGACGTCGGTTACGTGAATTTCAAGGTGTTTTCGGTGAAGTTTCAGAAATTGGCAAAATCCACGTCGGTAACAATTTGACGATTGGTAATCATTGTACCTTAGCACCCGGTTGTGAATTGAACCAAAGTCTTGCCGACCATTGTTACGTGGTGGGCAAAAATAAAGTTTTCAACAAGCTGTCACTCAACCAAGGTATGGACGACTGCGGTATGACCAGATAAGCAAAATGGACTCAAACCCGAGTCCATTTTTCATTTTAGCGTTGCGTGGTTTTTAGGTACTGCTTGACGTAATTTTCAATGACGTCAAGGGTGGCATCCACACCCAGTGTCGCAGTGTCAAGGCAAAGGTCGTAGTTGGCTTTGTCACCCCAAGTGTGGGCGGTGTAGTGGTGATAATATTCCGCGCGTTGCTTGTCGATGTTTTTGATGTTGGCTTTGGCTTCCGCCGCGGTGCAATGGTCAAGTTGGACTTTGCGGTCAATCTTGAATTGCAAGTCACTGGCGTAAACAAAGACTTTGATCACGTTGGGGTGGTTGTGCAAAATGAAGTCGGCACAACGACCAATGATGATACAACTTTCGGTGGCGTGCAACTTTTCAATCATGTTGCATTGTTTTAAGAACAAACTGTCTTCGGGGCTCATTGCAACCGTTTGATCGTTCTTGCCAAACACATAGGTGCTGGCAAAACCGTACCAGAAACTGGATTTTTGGTTTTCGTCTAAGTTTTTTAATTGTTCCGCATCCAAATTGAAGTCGGCGGCAATCTGGGTAATCAGTTCGTTATCGTAACAATTGATTTTCAAACGTTTCGCCAATGCCTGACCGATGTATTTGCCGCCACTGCCAAATTCGCGACCAATCGTGACGACAAAGTTTTTGTGGTTGACCATGTTGGTCGCAACTTTGGGTAACACAATGTCGGTGCGGGCTTGGCGTTTGAGTTTGCCCATTTCCACCAACACAAAGATAATCGTCGGGATGAACGCACCCACGTCGGCAATAATCCCTGCCCACAGCATGGTGTGCAAATTGCCTAAAAGACCCAACAAGCAAACCCCCGGCACTAACAAAATCACGTCACGCATTAAGGAAAGGAACAAGGCTTTGTACGGGCGGTTGATGGATTGCAACAAAATGCAACTGGCTTTTTGTAAGCAGCAGA
Organism: uncultured Prevotella sp.; assembly: GCA_964638195.1. Taxonomy (GTDB): domain Bacteria; phylum Bacillota; class Clostridia; order Christensenellales; family UBA1242; genus RGIG8050. Next base: position 5,467 of record CAZXAV010000055.1, read on the forward strand.
ACATGATGCCGCCCAAATAAATGCGGAAACTTAACACCGCGTAATCTTTGTAGAAGTCACTGCCTTTGCCAAAAATCGCGACAATCAAACTGGGTGCGGCTTCAAACAAAATCGTGGCAATTATGCCCAGTATCACGTTGCAGATAATCACTAATTTGAAAGTTTGCAATACGCGTTGGTATTTTTTCGCGCCATAATTGTAACCGATAATTGGTTGCGCCCCGACCGCAATCCCCAAAGCAAATGCAATCACAATCGCAAAGACTTTGAACACAATGCCCAAGGCGGCACCCGCGTCGGTGGCATGTGCTCCGCCAATCGTACCCACCACGTTGTTTGCGACAATGGTAATCACCGCAATCGCAATCTGCGTAATGAAACTGGAAATACCCAAACGTAAAGTTTTGCCAATTACTTTGCCGCTTGGTTTGAAAGCGGTGCGGTCCAGTTTAATTTGTTTCATGCGGGCGAAATAAATCGCGCAGACCAGTGCCGAAACAATCTGACCAACAATGGTTGCGACCGCCGCACCTTGCACACCCATGTTGCACGCAAAGATAAAAATCGGGTCAAGTATTAAATTGATGACCGCGCCAAGCACGGTGGACAACATCGAATATTTGGGTGCACCGTCGGCACGAATCATGGAAGCCGTGGCTGATGCAAAGATGTAGAAGGGAATCCCTGCCAAAATAATCGTCATGTATTGTTTGGTGAATAATTGGGTCGTGGGGCTGTAACCCGTTACACCCAACAATTTCAAAATTGGGTCTTCGGCGGCAAAGCCAATTGCCATCAACACCAAGCCCAGTACGATTGATAATAACAACGAGTTACCAATACATTTTTTGGTGGTGGCAGTGTCTTTCGCCCCCAGTGAGATACTGTACAGTGCGGCACAGCCGTCACCGACCAGTTGCGCCAGTGCCAACGCGACAACCGTGAACGGGAAGACCACTGTGGTTGCCATAATGCCGTCTTGACCGGCGGCACTGTTGCC
>CAZXAV010000056.1:0-6199 GCA_964638195.1 uncultured Prevotella sp.
GGTGACGGTACGCCAAGATAGATGAGCGCCCTCGACATAACCCAGCTTATCGGTTAACTGCAAAAGCCCTTTGGGGCTTTTTGTATGCACGTTTTTCGGCACGCGGCAATAGACTGACGTATGGAACCAACCGTCGTAACCGTCCGCGTTGCCCCCGATGCACTGGTGAAAATCTATGACGAAACCCGCGATGAAGTCATTTACATCGACAACGCCGATGAAGACGGACAAACCGCCCCCGTCACCTTAAAAAACGGCGGCCGTTATTTCGTAGACGTCACCATCTATCCGGAAAATTAAATTCCCGACTTCCTACGATTGCATTCCTTGCAAAGCATTTGGCAATTTTCAAGTGTTGTATGTCCACCAGCATGCCATGGCGTAATGTGATCGGCTTCCATCTCTTGGATTTCAAAATGCCCTTGGCAGATGGCACAAATTCCTTGTTGCTTTTCGTAAGCACTCCGTTTTTGATTTTCGGTAAATGCACGAAGATTAAGATATTTTTCATTCCTTGTCAGAACATATGAATAGATTCCTTTCTTATTTGTCACATCATCGTCCATCATTAAGTTTTTGATTTCGGCTTCAAGTTGTTGCGCATCGTAAAGATTACTTTTATAGCGGTTATATAAACTACCCCAATCAACACCCTTCATCTCACGTCGGTAAACGGGAAAAGTCAATTTAACCCAGTTAATCACATTTTGAAAATAAGTCCATAATACATTGGCATTGGGGTCATGTTGATGTTCTGCCATGTATGCGGCAACATTACCATTGTTAATCCATGACAAAGCAGTTTCTAAATAATCTTGCCGAATTGGCGAACCATTGACATAATCTTTTGCCAACAAATACGCCGCACAGTTACTTTTACTAAAATAACTTTTGGCAGAAGTCAACCACGGTCCAGTGTAAACAGCATTCCGTAACTCTTGGTCGGTCAACTTCTCCCCCGCGATATTGATAATCTTAAACCAATCTAATTTTTCTTTATCATTACCTTCGCAAATATAAACAAACAGTTTGTAATCTAAAATTCGTGCTTGTTCTGTTGGGGTGAGATTATGGAAAAATTTATTATTCAACGAAAATTCACCATTGACATATTGGCAGAAACTGATGGTCCTTTGTTGCCCATCCAACACTTCAAAACTGTTGTCCGTATTTTTGACCCAATACATTACATTCAATGGGAAACCTTGATTGATCGTTTCAATCACGGCATTACGTTTCTTTTCATCGTAAACAAATTCCCGTTGGTATTTGGGGCGGATGTTTAATTTACCATTATAGCCCACTACCCCTTCTTCGGCACTGTCGCGATAATTTTCTGCCACTTCGCGGATTGCAATTTCCTTTAACTCAATTTTCATTTTTTACTCCTTATGGTTATACGGGCATAGGTGATTTTGTTGTTGATTTTGCCCTCTGCATTCTTGATCAGCCCCGGGATAGCGGTGGCGGACACAAATTCGGCGGTAGATTTTTTTGCCGTTGATAATTGGTCTGATGACATCATCATGTAATTCTTCTGACCAAGATGCGGAAGTACGGTTGTACCCCCCCCCCGTTATCACCAAGGGAGTACACTAAATCTTTACCATCTACACCTTTACGGAACGCCACTATTTCAAACTGTTCTGGATTATACTTATCAATAAACGTAATTGGCACCCCCATAACGCCATCATAGTCGCACGGAATATCACAAGTCTTATCAACGTTAATGGCGTCATAGTTATCATATTTCGGATACTCATCGGGATTATATTTTTTGTACAAAATCAATTTCTCGTTACGCTTAGTAGTAGCTAGATTAGTAAACCAACAAATATTACCAAATTTGGCATATTTGACACCATTCTCCGTTACCACATTGTCACGCCGATATGAATCGGGGACTTGGAATCTATGAGCACCATTATTATAGCCCAGCCATAATTTGTTTTGACTAATTAAAGGGAACACTTCTTTGTAAGTAATCGCATTTTGATTACCGATAATAATAAACTTTTTATCATATGCTACCAGTTGTGCCAAATACTCCCGAAACAACGAAAATGGCGGATTGGTCACCACAATGTCGGCTTGCTTTAATAATTCAACACACTCTTCCGAACGGAAGTCACCATTACCTTTTAATAACGATAGCGCATTCTTTTTGTTGCGTAATAGATACTCCACATCGGCTAAATCCGTGGCACCGTCTTGGTTGTAATCCGCGACTTCGTTAATCTCAATTTTATACGGGTGGCGGTTCGGATTCGGAATTGATTTATCATCACCTAAAAAATTAAATTGTGTGTAAGAAATCGGTGAGTTATCATAACAAGTCGCAATCAATTTTTTCAAACCCAAGTAATTGAAATTCATCGCAAAGTATTTGAAGAAATTACTTTCGTACGGGTCATCACAATTACAAAACACTACCTTATTCTTAAATTTGTCTTTGTAGTGTTTTAATTCATTTTCAATATCACACAGTTGTGTATAGAACTCATCTTGCTTTTCACGGTTTGCTCGGTGCAAATTTTTATTGTCCGCCATATGTGTAACCACATATAACACATTTGTATTGTATAAGTCAACACAAATGGGTTTTATATAGGATACAAATGTAGACCATAATAGATAACAATATGGACATCTTAGCACACATCAAAGAACTACGTGACACCAACGGTTGGTCAAATTATCGGTTAGCAGCCGAAGCCGACATCACCCAGTCAACACTGAATAATATGTTCAGTCGTAAAACACTGCCCAACATTGAAACCCTAACCAAACTGTGTGCCGCTTTTCAAATCACTTTATCACAATTTTTCGCCGAAGATGACACCAAGGTAATCCCCAGTACCGAAGAAGAAAAGTTACTATTGAACTACCGTAAACTAAATCCAAAGCACAAACATCTCATTGACTTAATCATCAAAGAAATGAATTTGTAACTTTCGCCACGGCACTAATTGCCCGCTTTTTGATAAAATCGAAAAATTTCGTTTGGATAAACCGTGCGAGCAGTAGTATGTTGGGCTTATGTTTCGTCGCAAACTGGTCATCAATTTGTTGATTATTGTGCTTTGCGGCACAGTGGTTTTGTCCATTCCCGTGTTAGCCCAACACATGCAAAAATCCGCTAACGCCGCCAGTGACCACGACAAATTGACTTTGGTTGGCAAGTTTGTCGATGGCAGTTGTCTGAATACAGTGGATTACTGTGCCGTTTGGCAGATTTGCCAAAAACGCGGTAACACCGTCGTTGCCACTTGGGATGACATTTTTGCGTCCATCGGTCCGTACAATCCGATTACCTACGACCGCGAACATTTACAATTAACCCCTTATGGTTTTTGTTACCGCGAGATTTACACCGCGGCTGACTACCAAAAATTATGTGACAGCAACTATTACAGTTACGTCACATACCAAGGTCAAACTTGTTTGTTGAAATTACCTTAAACGTCGCGACGGTTGTTCAACCAATAACCCAAACCGATAAAGACGACCGCATAAGTCAACGGCAACAACACCGCACGTAAAATCACCGTTTTAGATAATTCGGTGGTGATTAAGGTGGACAACACCATTTCCAAGTTATAATCCAAGATGCTGAAATCAATGTTGAAAATTTGGAACAGCAATTCCAAAATGCTGAACGCGAAACTAATACCGAACAAATTCAATGCCACACTGCCACCCGTTTTGCCAATCATCATGCCAATGCCGAAGAACAAACCGTGCATGCCAATTAACACCCACAGTTGCAAAGCCAAAGTGCCCCACACCGCGGCGGTCATTGTACCAACGGGGATACCAATGATTAAACAGAACAAGAAACTGAAAACCATGTACAACAAGCCCATGGCTAAGGTCACACCCAACGACACCAAATATTTGGTAAAGTAAACCAAAGTACGGCTGTAACCACGGGCATAGATGTTCTTAATCGTTTGTTGACCAAAATCATGACACACGAAGATGGCTAAATAAATACCCAACAGACTAACGAACCCGCTTTCCGAAATAACTTGCAACATGGAATCCACCGCCGTCGCATTCAAATCCACACCCAAACGTTCGGCTAAAATTTTACCAAGCGAGACAAACAACACGGTGACCAGTAAGCCAATCCCAAAACAAATGTATAAACTCTTTTGACGTAACAGTTTCCGCCATTCAAATTTCAACAACTTAATCATGCTCTACCTCCCATGCGTTGGATAAAGTAATCTTCCATGCTGTCCGCCGCAAATGTGATACCTTGCACGTTCACGCCGCCTTGCACCAAGTGTTGGTTGACTTGGGCACTGTCCGCCGCTTCCGCGACCACATCCACCCCGTTCGCCACTTCGGTGATTGTTGCTTTGGGATACAGCTTCTTAATAATTTTAACCGCTTCTTTGGGTTGGTCGGTGACCACGTGTAATTTTTGTTGGCAACGTTTCATCATGTCCGCGGCACTGGTTTCTTCCACCAAACGACCTTGGTTGATAATACCGTAACGGGTGGTGATTTTTGCCAATTCATCCAACAAGTGACTGGACACCAAAATCGTCACCCCTTGTTCGTGGTTCAAACGCAACAACAAGTCGCGGATTTCTTTAATCCCTTCGGGGTCTAAGCCGTTGACTGGTTCGTCCAAAACCAACAAATCGGGATGTCCCAACATCGCAATCGCAATGCCTAAACGTTGTTTCATCCCCAACGAAAATTTGCCCGCTTTCTTTTTCCCAACATCACCCAAGCCGACAAAACGTAAAATGTCGTTGATTTCTTGGTCATCTTCGACACCCGCCAAAATACCAAACCGTTTCAAGTTCTCGTAAGCCGAACAATTTTTGTACAAGGCTGGTGCTTCGATTAAAGCCCCGATGCGATGACGTCCCGCGGTTAATTGAGAACTCCCAAATAATTTCATACTGCCTTCGGTGGGTTGTGACGTGCCCAACAACAATTTCATTAAAGTGGTTTTACCCGCACCGTTTTTCCCAATGAACCCGTAAATATCCCCTTGGGCAACATGTAAAGAAACATGGTCCAAAACGGTCTTTTTCGCATAGGTCTTGGTCAAGTTATCGGTTTCCACAACATAGGTGGATTGACTGAATTCGCTCATTGCAAACATCATAATCTCGGGAAAAGTGATTGTCAACCATTTATCCCGATGTTATGCTTACCCCATGGAGCACCAAAGACATTGCACCCAAGCACTACCCGACGATTACGTACTGATTAAGTGTGTTGACGCGAAACGAGATAAAAAAGTCATAACCATTTACACTTTGTTGTCGTTCGTGCCTTTGCTGATTGGCTTACCATTATTGGCGTTCGTGACTTACCAAGTTTGTGGTTACAACATCTTACATGAAGGTTTTCGTTTGGTTTGGACGTTATTGGTTGCTTATGTCATTTTAATGGTGTACTTGGTTTTGCACGAATTAACGCACGGAATTACTTACAAAATTTTTACGGGTGGCAAATTGACTTATGGTTTCACTTTGGCGGTAGCTTTTTGTGGAGTGCCCCAATTATACGTCCGCCGTCGCGCATCTTTGGCAGCGTTGCTGATGCCTTTTGTCGTGTTTACAATCATCTTCACCGCCTTGACCGTGGGCATGTATTTTGTTCATCCGCTTTACGGGATTGTGGCAGGTGCGGTGTTATGCCTGCACATCGGTGGTTGCGTTGGTGATTTGCACTGGGTACTGATGTATTTAACCATTTACCGTGGTTGCGACACCTTAATGCGTGACACTGGTCCGACCCAATATTTATACGTGTCTGCGACCCAAGCCGCCGCCCGCGGTTTCACGGTCATCGACATCCCTCACCCAGACAACAACACCGACGCGGACAAAAAAATTTGACTTTGCCCGAAAAGTTTGCTAACTTAACTAGGTCGACAGCTAATTAACAGAGCGTATAATTCGACACGGGTTATATGCTCTTTTTAATTTACGAGGCGTATAGTCCGTTCGGATTATGCGCCAATTTTTTTTGTCGCGAAAAGGAGTAAAAATGGAAAAAGAAAATTATTTTTTAACGCAAACACCAGTTGGCAAACTGCTGTTAAAATTTGCAATTCCGTGCGTGTTGGCAATGTTGGTCAGCGCTTTGTACAACATCGTTGACCAAATCTTCTTGGGCAACAGTGCCGCCAGTACAGACGGCATTATGGCAGCCACAGTAGTCT
>CAZXAV010000057.1:0-6192 GCA_964638195.1 uncultured Prevotella sp.
GTCAATCACGCGGTGAACTTCGATTTCGTTCGGGTTGGTCAACTGGACCCAAACCCGTTCGTTGGTCGGTAAAGACTTCAAATCGACGGTTTCCATCTTCACATATTTGCCGTCACGGTTCAGCAAGATATTTGTCATGTGCCATTGTATGCCCGTTTGCGAAATAAAGTCAAGAATTGTTGCAAATAATAACTTGCTAATCTTGCAGATTGGTCTTATAATAATCAACATGGACAAATTGAAAAGTAGTTTGAAGCATTTATTTGCACCCGCCATCGTGTTATTGTTGGTGGCAATTATGGGTGTGTTCAGCCCCATCGTTTCTGTGGCGGCGGCGCTGCGTGTTAATGCAATGGCAACGATAGGTGTGCAAGGTCACGAAGATTGCGTGATTGCTAACTTGCCGGCACGCACCGTGGAGGTTAATACCGAAATCACCGCACCGAAGTTTGAATCGGGCAGTGGCACGGTTAAAGTTTGCCATGCGGGTAAAGAAATCGCCGTTGCAGGTACTTATAAATATAATGAAGTTGGTCAATACGAATGGCGTTTCTATACGGGTGACACGTTGTTTGAAACCTATACCGTAACCGTAACCGATACCACTTATGCAATGACCATGCCCGACAACGTGGCAACCGTTGCGCCGAAAGATTTGGATAAATTGACTTTGCCCTTGCCAGCCACTTACCGTGTGGGCAGCGAAACCCTTGAAATTGAAGAAATTACTGGTCTTACCGATGCTGATGGTAAAAAATATGCGACCTTGAAAGTAAAGGGCAGTGAAAGTGCCGAATACGTTTTGCGCGCTAACGTTGCGTTGGAAAACCGTACCATCGCGAATGACAAAATCACACTTGACCGCAACGGCTTGGTAATTGATTTAAGTGATAACGAAAGCACGGGGATTTTGAAAGTTACATATCAATTATATAACAACAGCAACAACAAATTGTTGGTGGCTTTGCCGTTATCCGACATTGAAATCAAAAACGTGACCAAAAGCCAAATTACATTTGCCAATATCCCGACCGCACCCAGTGTGAAAAACTTGGCATATTACAACAACATCAGTTTGACCGCGCCCAGTGCGGATAGTGCTAAATTCGGTACGACTTCGTTCAACGTGGAAGCCCAAACCGTGATTTACAAAGTTCAATGCTACTTGTACAACGCCGAACCCAAGAATTGGTCTGATGCCAAAGTCCACAACTTAACCGTGGAAAAGACCACTGACGGAAAATGGGTAGTAAAAGAAAATAACGAAATCACCGACAAATATTTGGAAATTGACGGCTTGAACGTGAAAGTCAAAGCCTTGGGTTGGTATCGTTTCCAATTCCAAACTTCGACTTTGTTCGGCTATCAATTGGACAAAGATTTCAAAGCCGACAACGTCAGCATTGAACAAGATGCAAACAAATCTTATGTCCGTTATTGGAGTGACAGCATTCGTATCTACCGCGACAGCATCGAACCAAGTTTCGCTTGGGTTGATAACTACAATGCAGCGGACGAAGAAGTAATTAACAAATTGAACAAAGATTACAACGACTTGCCCGATTACAGTGCGTATTTGCCGTTGACCGAAAAACCCGATGCGTCAACCACCCAAAAAATCACGGTGGATGCCGACAAAGGTTTGGTCTTACCGGCAATTTTCCCACACGACAATGCCACTCCGTTCGACAAAATGAAAGTGACCACTTTCAACATTGAACAAATCCAAGATGTTAACGGTGATTCGGTTTCAAACAACTATGTGTGGAGTACCGACAAAGAAGACGAAACTAGCACCTACTTCGTTTACGACCAAACTAAACGTTTGCAAATTACCTTTGTGAATGATGAAGCATCACGTGGTACACAAAGCAATAACAATTTGACTCTTTACAAACGTGCCGGCTTGTACCGTATCCGTATCGTGGTCGAAGAAGACCAACCGCTCTTTGAAGACAATACCAAATACAGTGCGGGTTATGCCAACACCAAAACCAAATATTTGTATTTCTACATCGACGATAATTTTGAATGTAATGTTGGTGACACAAATTCACCGTTGATTGACGAAAGCAATGTGTTCCAAGTCAGTGACGTTTATTTGTGGGAAGGCAGCACTTTTGATTTCCGTGTGCCGACCTATTCCGACAATCACACCCCGGCAGATAACATCCAAATTGATTATTATTTGGTCAGCGCTAGTGCTTCGGAAACAAAAGTTTTGAGCAAATTAGATGTTGAATCATACGTATCCCGTGTTACTGTTGATTTGAACAACTTGTATGAATTCGATAAAGCCAACAACAAAAACAAAAAAGATAAATTGGAATTAGGTGACCTTGATACCACGGCTAAATTCTACATTTACGCTGTGGCACGCAACTTCAATGGTATGCAAGCCAACTTGGTGGCTGATACTGGTGTGGTTGAATATGATCCTAATGTTGTTTATGACGAGTATTTCACTACTAATTTATTCACATCAAAATATAAAAACGATGACGAAAAAGCTCAATATGGTTATGCCTGGAAACGTGCCGCATTCGCCATTCATGACATTGACGAATCCAGTGCGACCGCTTCGATTGATGTCAACTTCGACACCAATACTTATACTGCGGGCAAAGCCATCAAAATTCAAGACATCACGACGGATTGGGGTACTAACCCAGTGGACGGACAAATGAGTGCAGCAGTGTACTTGGTAAAAGAAAACAATGTCCGCGTTCCCGTTAACATCGTTAACGAAGATGACACCATCGTTAGTTCGGTTGCTTTCAACCGTCCAAATTACAAAGTGGAAAATTGGTCGTTTACCCCCGGTGTTGGTGGTAAATACATCTTGGTGGTTACCGCCAAAGACCATGCTAGCAATAAAATTGCGACGCGCATTGAAACCATCAATGTTAAATCCAGTGGTGACTTTAATGTTACGCCGTTAAGTTTGGCTCCGGCAGCCGTGACCAATTACACGGTTGATAAAACCATCGGTTTGGGTGAAACTTTGGTTTTGCCGAACTGGGTTATCAGTATGGACGGCGAAGACAGTACCGCTGAAAAATATTTCGCGAAAAATCGTACGGTCTATGCTTACGACAACGGCGAAATTACCGATACCAAAGTTGGTAACTATATCGTGACGGTGTTCGGTGTCAACGACCCGAATTGCATGATTGGTAACAAATTTGTCCCGAACAAAACTGGTCAATATATTTTCCAATTCAGATTTGAATTGACCGATGGTACTTTATTAAAAATCGTGGACTACGTCGTGCAAGTCAGCAACGAAACATCTGGTGTGTCCAGTATCCGCATGGGTGAAGACTACAACAACATCGTGGACGGTGTGTTGTGGAATGTAAAGCCTACCGTTGTCGCCGAAGGTGAGGAAATCGACGAAAATAAAGAATTAGCCATTAACGGTAAAAAATATCAACTTGGTGCGAAAGTATTCGACAAAGAAAACAATGCCGACACCGACCAAGTAACGGGTACGGAAAAAATGCCAGCTTATGCAATTACCTTGCCCGAATTTACCGCTTCTAACTATGGTGCGGCAACCGATTTCGTGGTCGACAGTGCGTCCTTGTTTGATTACTTGGAACCAATTTATGATGGCGAAAAGATTACGGGTTATATGTATCCTGCGATTGCCATCCCGATGCCGAACGTGGTTACCGATACGATTAGTTCGGACGAAGTGGAAATCACCGTGCAAAAGAGCGGCAGCAGCAATTATTTGGTTTCCAGTAAAAAATTGAATGCCGGTGGCAGCAGCAATAAAGCCAGTGTGATTGGTGTAATTGATGGCTACTATGTGTTCCGTCCAGATGGCAAATTCTCGTCTGACTGCAAAACCAAATACGATGCACAAACCTACCCGCAATCCGCTCCTAGTCCCAGCAGCGTTGCCGGTGTTTACACCGTGGCTTACAAAACCAACAACACCAGTGTCAGTTTCAATCTAACTTTCGGTAACTTGAAAAATGGTAACTTGGCATGGAACGCAGGCTTCTTGACCTACGACAACAACGATGGTAAAGGTGCCCAAGAAATTGCCAATTCGGATTCATCTGCCGTCAAGGTCGTAATCGAAAAAGTCAATGGTCACCGTTATGTCACGATTGATTTGTCCAAAGTTTACTTTAATGGTAACGAAGACATGGAAGACTTGATTGCAAAGGGTCCAGACGCAGACAAAACCTATCCGAGCAAAGAAGTGGCTGAAAGAGAATACTTATGGGAAAATGTTTCCGTCACGGTCAGTTTTGAAGGTAGCCCATTCATCAACTACAACGATTGGTCGGATAAAGACGACAAAACTGAAGCCATCAAAATCCACGGTGATAATGATGGTAATGGTTACAAATACATCAAGAAATTCGATTTAACCCAAGGTAGCGGTACTTACAAAGTTAACATTTCAATGCCAAACCGTTATACCGCTTCGACGGTTTCCAAATCAATTGAATTTACGATTGACGTTGATGCAACCAATAAAAATCACAACTTGAATAACGTTTGGGGAATTATCTTGGTTGTCTTGTCACTGGGCTTGTTGGCTGGCGTAATCTTCTACTTCGTGAAGACCGCACGTGCTACTCGCTTCGTTGACGTGCCACGCGCCGTGAAGGGTAAAGATAAAGACAAAACAAAAGCCCCAAAAGCGAAAGCGGTGGAGGCACCCAAAGAAGATGTTAAATAAAACTGAAACCCGTATCATGTCTTACATTTTTGAAAAGTGCAAGGGTGAAAACAAAGGTATTTTCACCCCCAAGGAATTGCTGACCGCGTTGATGCCACAATTTGAAATCACTGCCAAGCAATTGGACGTTGTGATGAGCAATTTGGCTTTGGACGATTACATCGAATGCGAAAAGAAAGACAAAGACGGTAAAGTTTATTTCTTGGTTTCGTTGACCATGCGCGGTGCGGCTTTTGACCGCGAACGTCAGTCACAAAAAAGCCAAATGATGCGTTCCGTGATGTGGAAGTTGGTGTTGTCCGTGGGCGGTGCGATTTTGGCATTTGCGTTAGGTCTGTTATTAAATCGCGTTTTTGGAAAATAATCAATTATGGATTTCAAATTAGTTTCCAAATATCAGCCGACTGGTGACCAACCCCAAGCAATTGCTGCTTTGACCCAAGGGGTGAAAGACGGTGTCAAGCACCAAGTTTTGTTGGGTGTGACGGGCAGTGGTAAAACGTTTACCATGGCGAACGTGATTAAAAATGTCAACAAGCCAACTTTGGTGATTGCGCACAACAAAACTTTGGCGGCACAATTATGTAACGAATTCCGCGAATTTTTCCCCGAAAACCGCGTCGAATACTTTGTCAGTTATTATGACTATTACCAACCCGAAGCCTATTTGCCCGCGACCGACACTTACATCGAAAAGGACATGGCTATCAACGACGAAATTGATAAGTTACGTCACGCGGCAACCACGTCGTTGTGCGAACGTAATGATACGATCGTCGTGGCTTCGGTGTCGTGCATTTATGGTTTGGGTGAACCGCAAGAATATTTCAAAATGGGCATTTCGTTGCGTCCCGGCATGGAAATGAACCGCCGTGATTTGGTAACACGGTTGGTCAACAACCAATACAAACGTGCTGACATTGATTTTGTGCGGGGCAGTTTCCGCGCCCATGGTGATGTGGTGGACATTATCCCGTCTTATGCTTCCAATGTGGCGGTGCGTGTCCAATTTTGGGGTGACGAAATTGACGGCATTTTTGAAATTGACGCGTTGACGGGTAACAAGATTTCGTCTTTGTCGCACATTGCGATTTTCCCGGCTTCGCACTTTGCGGTCGGTTCGGAACGGTTGCACGAAGCAATCGAAAAAATCCGCGCCGACTTAGCCATCCAAAAAAAGTTCTTTGATGACAACAACATGGTGGTGGAAAGTCACCGCATTACGCAACGCACCAATTATGATTTGGAAATGTTGGCGGAATTGGGTTTCGTGAAAGGCATTGAAAACTATTCGCGGTATTTTGACGGACGACAACCGGGCGAACCACCGTATACTTTAATGTCTTATTTCCCCGACGATTATTTGGTGTTCATTGACGAATCCCACATTACCGTCCCCCAAATCCGTGGCATGTTCAACGGTGACCGTGCCCGCAAAAAAGTGTTGGTCGATTTTGGCTTTCGGTTGCCGTCGGCGTATGACAACC
>CAZXAV010000058.1:0-6068 GCA_964638195.1 uncultured Prevotella sp.
TGTTAATTGCATCAACTATACATATTTCGCCTTCGCCGTCAATATGTTCACGGACGTAATCTAAAACTTCGGGGACTAAAACATAAGTGCCCAATGAAGCTAAATTTGACGGTGGGTTGGACTTTGGTTTTTCGATGATACCTTTGATGTCGTTGCCTTTCTTGGGAATAATAATGCCGTAACGATGGGCAACTTCCAAAGGAATTTTGTAAGAAGATAAAACGGTTGTGTGGTGTCGATTGAAATCATCAATTAAAACTTTGTAAGGATTTTGTTCTAACATCAATTCGTCAGGGAAAATCAGTAAGAACGGTTCGTGATTGATAAAGTCCTTAGCAATCATGGTTGCCGGACCAGTGCCTTCCATTTTTAATTGTTTACCATAAGAAATTTTGATATCGGGATACATGCCGTTAAAGTGGTTAACGATACATTCTTTGTTATCACTGATGACAATAAAAATTTCTTTAATACCGGCTTCAATGACTTGGTCAATAATAATTTGTAATAATGGTGTAGTTTGTACTGGTAACATTTCTTTGGGTTGTGATTTGGTGTATGGCATCATACGTGTTCCTTTCCCAGCACAAAGAATGACGGCCTTGCGGATATTTTCAGTTTTATTTTTCATGTTCTAAAAATTTCTTCTCCTTGTTTTTCGTTTGTTGATAATAGTTGATAGATATATCAACAGTATGAGATATACTATACCATATGAGTGTATAAAGAACAAACAAATTATTATGTGACCATATAGAAAATTATTTCATTCGGAATAACAGTAATTTTTCGCGGACTTGTTGGGCGCGGATTTTATCGCGTTGGAGTTGATTGGCGTTTTTCAAGTGGTGGTTCGTGGCAATTGTGGCGGGTTTGGTAATAAAAAACAAGTCATCAACGATGCGGTGGTTGCGGAAAGATAAAATTTTGAACCCAATGCCAAGTTTAATCCAGACTAACTGGTCAACCACTTCATCACTGGTCAGCAAGTGGGCATTGGTTAAAATTCCCCAAGCGCGCATAACTTTGTCGATGATTTGGTCGGGGGATTTTTGCCATAACTCGCGTTCTAAATTCAGTTCAGTTGTGGCAATTTTGGTGACGATTTGGTTTAACATTTCAATTACTTCGGTGTCGGACATGGTTAAACAGTTTTGATTAGAGATTTGATAAATGCAACCGCTGGCACTACTGTTTTCCCCATAGACACCGCGAATCGTAATTTTTTGATTATCCAATTCTTCAAAAACGGTTGCAATTTTTTTGGTTATGGTTAAGGCGGGTAGATAAATCATAACACTGGCACGCAAGCCACCGCCAAGGTTAGTGGGGCATTTGGTTAAATAACCTAAGGTGGCATCTTGGGCGATTTCAAAGTCAGTTTCTAATTGGTCAGCAATACTTTTGGCGGTTTGGTAAGTTTGCCATAAATCATAGCGGTTAGTAATCGCTTGGATTCGTAAGTGGTCTTCTTCACCTAACATTATGTTAATTGTGTTATCGTAATTGGTCACCAAAACACCAAAATCAGCGTTGCGTAAAAAATCCGCACTGATTAAGTGTTGTTCAAATAAACTGTCACGTACGGGTAAGTCGTTAAGATTGAAAGCCGTTAAATCGGGGCGGTGACGAGTAATACTGTCCGCGATACGGGCAAAGAAATCATGGTTCTGGTAAGTAAATGGAACATGGGCAATGTTACGTGCTAAACGAATCCGAGTCGTCATCACAAGATTATCTAAATTCATTGATAAATGGCTCCAATTCTTTTTTGAAATATTGGTAACATTCAGAACAGCCAAGGAAACCAGTTTTAACAAAATCATTAAAATCGTAACCGCAATTACCACAAATTTTTGATTGTAAATGGGGCACTGTGAAAGCACCTTTTACGTCTTCGGGTAATGATTTTGTTGAATAAGTTTTTTTCACTGGTTCGTACGTTGCGACCATAAAATCAGTATACAATATTTTGTGAAAATACTACAATCAATATATGAACGTTTTGAACGTTTCGGGAAACATTAAACGAATTTGGCAATTTGCTAGCCGAGCGGCAGGGAATAATCCACGCAAGGTCACACCAATTCATTTGCTTTATGCTTGCAGTTTGACGACGGACAGTTTGGCTTGTGCGTTTTTGAATAGTGAAGGAATTACATCCGAGCGCATTGCGGCAACTCCGCCCGCATTTTTTGCGGACAAAACCGTGGACGAAATTTTGACGTTAGCGGAAACGCAAAGTATGGTCTTTAACCAACCCGAAATTTACAGTGAAGCTCTGTTGTTTGTGTTATGTTCAAAATGTAAACAAACCAAAGCTGCGATTGATAAAATCAATCCTGGTGCTTCACGTCGGATTATGCAAAAAATTATGAACGAAGTTGGTGGGGTAAAACCAGTCCAACCCAAGGCGGTCAACCATCAATCAGTAGCAGCCCCGACACCAGTGCAAACAACAGCACAGGCACCTTTGCCGCAAGCACCCAATCAACCATCCCCAGTGCATACGACTGTAACCGACAATGCCGATTTGTCGCCGCTTTTGTTGGATTATGGGCAAGATTTGACCGCTAAGGCACGACAAGGGAAAATCGACCGCATTATTGGTCGCGACGAAGAGACCAATCACGTGATTGAAATTCTTTGCCGTAAGACCAAAAATAACCCCGTTTTAATTGGTGAAGCCGGGGTCGGTAAAAGTGCGATTATTGAAGGTTTAGCGAAACGTATCGTTGAACAGCAAGTGCCCGATAATTTGCAAAACAAAATTATTTATTCATTGGATATTGGCTTACTGTTAGGTGGTTCCAAATACCGCGGTGAATTGGAAGGGCGTTTGAACAAAGTTTTGCAAGAATTGAAAGGTCGCGATGACATTATCTTGTTCATTGATGAAATTCACAATATTGTCACCAGTGGTAACAAAGAAGGCGAAATGAGTGTTGGGGAAATTTTGAAACCAGCATTGGCACGCGGTACTTTGCGTTGTGTTGGTGCGACCACCATTGACGAATACCGCAAGTACATTGAGAAAGATCCGGCTTTGGAACGCCGCTTTGATCCAGTCATGGTATATCCGCCGACGCCCGAACAAACCGTGGCAATCTTGGAAGGGCTGACTCCTGGTTTTGAAAATTATCATAAAGTTCAAATTAACCACAGTGCTTTAACGGCGGCAGTTTTGTTGTCTAATCGTTATATCTTTGACCGTAATTTACCAGATAAAGCCATTGATGTTTTGGATAAAGCCTGCGCCAAGGCTCGAATTAAAGCGGGACACAATCTGTCAATTATTACCGATGCCGAGATTGCGACGGTCATTGCTGAAATGACGAAAATACCGTTGAATAAAATTAACTTGAACGACCAAAAGAACTTAATGAATTTGGAAAAGGATTTGCAAGCGGTGATTATCGGTCAAGATAAAGCCATCAGTGTTATTGCCAAAGCCGTACGTCGCAACCGTAGCGGAATCAATGACGCCAACCGTCCCATCGGTTCGTTCTTCTTTTTAGGTCGTACTGGCGTGGGTAAAACCGAAGTTTGTAAACAGTTGTCCCAAATGTTGTATGATACCGAAAAAGCATTTATCAAATTGGATATGAGTGAATTCAGTGAACCACATAGTGTCAGTAAATTGGTTGGTGCGGCACCGGGGTATGTCGGTTATGACGACGGCTCAAATTTATGTAACCGCGTACGGCATAACCCTTATTGCTTAGTGTTGTTTGACGAAATTGAAAAGGCACACAGTGACATTTATAATTTGATGTTACAAATCTTGGATGAAGGTCGTTTGACCGATTCGCATGGTAAGGTCGTGTCGTTTAGAAATGCTTTGATTGTGATGACGTCTAATGTCGGAGTTAATCAAATTCCCACCGACCGTGATTTAACACCCGAACAAGAAGAACAGTATATCATGGATGGCATGCGTAAAAAATTTAGTCCCGAATTTATTAACCGTATTGATAATGTGGTAGTGTTCAACACTTTAACACAAGCCGACATTGAAAAGATTGTCGCGTTGCAAATGCAAAAATTAACTAAACGTTTGTCGGCGGTTAATGTCAGCATGCGTTATACAGATGCCGTGGTGACATGGATTGCACAACGCGGTTACCAAAAGGATTATGGTGTCCGTCCGATTCGCCGCTTGATTCAAACGCAAATCGAAGATAAGATTTCGGAACAAATCATTACACAGCAAATTCATTTTGCCGCAATTGATATTGTGGACGATGCCGTGGTGGTTCAATCCAGACGTTGATAATTGGTCAAATCAATTGTGCGGGGTTTTTCTGGTGGCGGGGTTGGTGTTGTTGGCGGTGGCGTAGGGTTTTGATTACGCAAATTCATGATTTGATTTAAGCCACCGGATAATAAAAATTTAATCAGTAAAGTTTGAAGATCGTTGTTATTCGCTGATGAGTTGTTGTTATGATTTGAACTGTTGTTGCTGTTGGTATTTTGCAACAAATTCAAGATGTTATTTAAGGTTTCGTCTTCCATGCCACCTCTTTATTGATTTTGAATTGTTTTCACAATTTTAATTAAGCGTGCACGTTGTTCGTTGTTTAACATTGGACTGATAACTTTAATCATTTTTTCAACATCACCCAATGTACCGTTGGCTTTCTTGACACGGATTTGTTCTGCCAACAAAGCAGTTAATTCGTCATCACTTAGTTTGGACAAGCGCTCCACGGTTTTTTGATTAAAATCCATATACTTTTGTATGATGTTTTGCTATAATATGTGCATATGTTTGTCGACAGTGTTGATATTACCATTCAAGCTGGTTCGGGCGGTACAGGGGCGGCAACTTTTTACCGTGATACTTTAACCATGTTTGGTGGTCCAAACGGTGGTGACGGTGGACGTGGTGGAAATGTCATTTTTGTCGGCACAAATAATTTGGACAATCTAGTTGATTTTCATTATCATCAAAAATTCAAGGCGGGTGATGGTGCCAACGGACAAGGTGGCAACAAGACGGGGGCGGATGGTCAAGACGCGGTAATTCCCGTACCATTGGGAACTAAGATTTTGGACGAAAATGGTAAATTGCTGTGTGATATTACTGCAATTGGTCAAAAGTATTTGGCCTTAAAAGGCGGTGCGGGCGGTTTCGGTAATACGCATTTTGCTACTGCATCACGACAGACTCCGAACTTTTCCAAAGCCGGGGTAAAAACTAAACCATATCAAGTGCGGTTAGAATTGAATTGTATTGCTGACATTGGAATTATTGGTTATCCCAATGTGGGTAAAAGTACGTTGTTATCGGTCATCAGTCGTGCCCGACCCAAGATTGCGAATTACCAATTTACCACCTTGTATCCTAATATTGGTGTATCACAAGTCCATGGTCAAAATTTGCTATTTGCTGACATCCCCGGTTTAATCGAAGGTGCGAGTGATGGTGTCGGGTTAGGCATTGATTTCTTGAAACACATTGCACGTACGCGATTGTTATTGCACGTGATTGATATTGCCTCCACCGAAGGACGTGACCCTTATCACGATTACCAAGTTATCAATCAAGAATTAAAACAATACCATGCCGATTTAGAGAACAAAAAACAAATTGTGGTTTTGAATAAAATCGACAGCGCTAATCCAGAACAAATCAAGGCTTTCAAAGCCAAACTTGACCGCAAGATACCCGTGTTTGAAATTTCCGCCTTAAACCATACGGGGGTTCAATCATTGCTTGATGCGTGCTTGCAAACATTGAACACAATTCCCAAACCCGAACCATTGGTGGTTGAAACGGTCTTGGAACAAAAAGTTGATAAGAATCAATTCATGGTAACGGGCGGCAATGGCGAATACCAAGTTACTGGTGCTTTTATCGATAATTTAATCCGCGGCGTAGTTTTGGACGATACCGAAAGCAATCGTTATTTCCAACGTCGTTTAGTCCAACACGGTGTGATTGAACAATTAAAAAACATTGGCATGGTCGGGATAAGGGGTCCCCGCCTCAGGGCGGGGCGCAGAGAATAGGCCCAGGCAACTGTTTAACAAAAACACAGGGCTGTGCTAAGCTGAAAGGCCAA
>CAZXAV010000059.1:0-5551 GCA_964638195.1 uncultured Prevotella sp.
GTTCGATGGTGGTGGTACCGATTAGCACGGGCTGCTTGCGTTCGTAACGGTACAAAACGTCTTCGTAAATAGCCGCCAGTTTGTTGGTCATGTTTTGGAAAATGACGTCGGGAGCGTCTTCGCGGCGCACCGGGTTGTTGGTTGGAATCGCGACGACGTCAACACCGTAGATTTTTTTGAATTCGTCTTCTTCGGTTTTCGCCGTACCCGTCATTCCCGACAATTTGCGGTACAGTTTGAACAAGTTCTGGATAGTTACCGTGGCAACCGTTTTATCTTCGTTTTTAATTGGCACGCCTTCTTTGGCTTCAATGGCTTGGTGCAAACCGTCACTGTAACGACGACCAACCATGGCACGACCCGTGTTTTGGTCGATAATGATGACTTCTTTATTGGCGTTAATGATGTAATCCGTGTTCAATGCGAACAAGTGGTGGGCTTTCATCGCGTTGTTGATGAAGTGGTTTAATTCCATGTTGTTGGCATCACTAATGTTTTCAATGTTAAAGGCACGTTCAGCTTTGGCGAAACCAGATTCGGTCAAACGAACCGCACGTTCTTTCAAATCAATTTCGTAATCGTCTTTGTTTAACGTCCGCGTAAATTTATCCGCGACCTTGTACAATTCGCTGTTGTCTTTGGTTGGTGCCGACATAATCAACGGGGTACGGCTTTCATCAATTAAGATACTATCAATTTCGTCGATAATCGCATAGTTCATGCCACGTAAGACGCGACTTTCTTTGTTATGTGCCACGTTATCACGCAAGTAATCAAAACCGACTTCGCTGCTGGTCACGTAGGTAATGTCTTGGCTGTACGCAAATTTTTTCACGTCAGGCGTATCGTGCGACAAACTTAAACCCACGGTCAAACCCAAGAAGCGGTGGACTTTACCCATCCATTCGCTGTTACGTTTGGCAAGGTATTCGTTGACTTCGACGACATGTACACCTTTACCCGCCAAAGCGTTCAAATAGGCGGGCATGGTGGAAACCAAAGTTTTACCTTCACCCGTTTTCATTTCGGCGATACGACCTTGGTGTAGGGCAATTCCACCCAAGATTTGAACATAATATGCTTTTTGACCCAAAACACGGTAAGCGGCTTCACGCACGGTGGCAAAGGCTTCGGGCAAAATGTCGTCCAAAGTTTCGCCATCTGCCAAACGTTGTTTGAATTCGGCAGTTTTCGCGACCAAAGCATGGTCGTCCAAGGCGGCATAATCATCTTCCAAAGCCACGACTAAATCGGCAATCCGTTGTAATTTGCGCACTGCACGCGTGTTATCACTTGCAAATAAACCCATACACCCATTATATACAATATTTGTTTCCGCCACAATCACTATCTTGTGAAATCATGGCGGATGGTGGGGTCTTATTTGATGCCAAATTCTTTAATTAAAAAATTAACCGTAGCGTTATCATAACTTGCCAAAATTAAAATTCTTTTATCTTTCAAAACAAAATGTAAATTTACGAAATGATTAGTACGACAGCCATTAATTTTATAATCCTTTCTTAAAGCAAAACTTTTCACAATGTCCGCTTTGTCAATTTGAATATGATTGTCTAAACATTCCGCCAATGCTTTGCCTTTCTGTTGTTCAAAGATCAATAGTTGATGATTTTTAACACTGAGTGGTCCCCATTTGAAAGTATCTTCGGGTCGATTCCGATTCAAAAGCCATTTCTTTAAGTTTCTTTTGGCACTTTTGTAATTGCCAAGATAAATGTCGCAACCTAAACAAATGTTTCTTTCATCGGTGTAGCCATTGTCAATCAGCGTAATTCCATGTTCGGGGTAAATCGTTGCCAGTGGGTGTGCTTCCCACCATTTTTTGAAATCCAAGCCCCCGGTTTCCCCGTAATTGAATTCCATAAAACTGTCAACACCGCTAAACTTACGATTCGTAAACGTGACCGAAAGACCGTGTTCTTCGTCACAATTTGCCTCACCCGCAAAAGCAATAATTGGGGTCGTTTTCCCGTTGGTGTTGTCTTGCTGGATGTCGATTAAAATGGTGGTAATTTTGAATTCACGTTTGAGATTCTTTTTGTGGCTGGTACCATCGCACCATGCTTCATAGCGTTCATTGATGGCTTCCAAAACTTGGAATTGAATTTGTCGGTCGTCCATTAGATTGCTTTTGATGAGCCAATTCACTTCGTCAAGTTCGTCATCATCCAAAAGTTCGCCGTCGTCTTTGTTGACCGACGAAACTTCAAGTTTGTATTTGGTGTCAAAAATAAAACATTGGACTTTGTCACCACTTTTGAAACCGTGGGTGAGTGGGGTAAAATTATCGTTGTTTTGGGTGACTGGTTCGGCTTTTTGCAAATATTCGTCGAACTCTTTTTTCCTAGCGGCTTGCTTTTTTGCTTTTAATTCGGCAATGATTTGGTTGTTCCTTGTTTCCAAGACGTAGTGTTTATCCACCAAAACCCCGTTCGTGAAACCGTCACTGTTATCACCAACATGTAGCGGTTTAATTTGTATCTTTGGAAAACTTCCTGTTGCTGGAATCACATACAGCCCGATTGATTTTGCCAATGACCGTAATTTTTTGGTGACCGCAATGGGGAGTCCTTTTTGATGTTTTTGTTGATGATAAATCCCAAATAAAAAGGTAGCGGGGTCGTTGGTTTCAATGTAAATAGGCAGCAGCACACTGCGATATTTGGAAATATTTCCGCAAACGTCACGCAAGAAATATTGCAAATCTTTGGCTAATTCAAATCTTCCCGCGTCATTGCTTCTGATGTCGTCGCGGTAATAAGCCATTTTTGCACCGACAGTTTTCAAATACTGATTGAAAAGACCATCTTGATACATTTCAAATTCGGTCAAACTGTCCAAAGTGTCTTGATTGCTATTGATTAAAATTAGTGCGTGTTTTTCGGCTAAGAATTTCGCCCAAGCAAAATCTTGAACATTGGTTTGATCAATTTCGTTTAATGTGATGGACTTACCATCTGCGGTTGAGAAAGTTTCGTTACAATATTCGTGATAATTAACACCAACTAATTCAAGAAAAGTTTTGAAGCGTTGATTAAATTTACGATTAGATTTTTGGGGTAAGGGTGATTGGCTCATGTCTGCATTGTAACATGACATACTGAGATTTGACAACGTTTGCGTAAATCTGACACGAATTGACAGCACAAAATCGTGGGTGTTTGTCATAATTTTGCGATGAAAAAATTTTTGCTGTCGGCGTTAGCCGTGGTGTTAGTGGTCGTCTTGGATTATGCGGCGGTGGCAACGGTCATTCGTCCGTTTGCCGTGTCCTTGATGTTTGTGTTGGCGGTAACCCCAGTCCCCAAAGTTGTGCCCGTGATTGCTTTGGTTTTGGTGGAATTATGGCGTTGCCCACAACAATTAAACATGTTGGGCGTGTTGTTTGCGTGCGGAATTTTTTTGCTGACGTCCTTGGTCGTGCGTTTGATTAAAGGCAAAAAACGTTGGTACTTGCCCATTTTAATGGCAGGGGTGATTCTTTCGCAAGGGTTCAATGTTTACGTGGCGGTGGTGCAACACAACATGTTCGCCCAAACCATGATTGGCGTGTTGGTTGGTGCGATTTTTTTGTTGGCATGTTATGTCTGTGTCAAAGCAATTGCGCAAAAAAAGTTTAACTTCCCGTGGACGATTGACCAGATTGTCAGTTTGATGTGCGTGGTGATTGCGGTCGCGTTAGGGTTGTGCGGTTTCGATAATCCGTACTTCGATGTGTACAAGTTCTGCGGCTTGTTCATTATTTTGTGGGGTGTCTATTATGTCAACCCCAAATCGACCGTGATGTTGGCGGCGGCTTTGGGTTTGGGCAAGGCTTTTGCAACCACCAATTTGGTTTACGTGGCAATCATGGTGTTGCTGGCAATTGTGTGCGTTATCTTCAAAAGCAAGCAACGCATTTACAGTATTGTCGCGTTGTTTTTCGGGGACTGGGTGATTGGCTTGTACTTTAATGGGTACGGTTATTACGATTGGTGGAGTTTGTTGCCCATGGTTGCCGCCGTGGCGGTATTTTTGTGCGTACCGCGTGCCACCGCCCGTTACTTTACGTTTGGCGCGGACGGGTTAGGGGGCTTCTTGGTTTCCAAAAATACGATTAACCGTAACACCGCGGGTATTTCCACCCGCATGCGTTCTTTGGCAGCGGTTTTTAATGAAATGCAAAATACCTACCGCAATTTGACCCGTGCGTCCTTACCACCGCAACAAACCGCCGTGTTGCTGTGTACCGAAATTACTGGAACGGTGTGTGAAGGCTGTCCCCACCGCGGTGTTTGTCGCAAAACCACAGCCGCCAGTCACGAAGTCGAAACGGGGATTACCGCTTTGGCAAAAGTGGGCTTGAAACACGGCAATGTGACCTTGTTGGACGTCCCCAATACGTTGTCGGTCAAATGTACACGGATTAACACCTTGATGTCGACCATGAACAAATTGTTAGCAGTCAATCAAAGCAAAGAACAAATTATTGCTGGATTGGACAGTGGCAAAATTTTAATGGCAAACTTGTTGGCGGGCATTTCCCAATTGTGCAGTAAATTTGCCAATGACGTTTGTCGCAGTGTGGTCTTTGATAACGAACGCGGCGAAATGGTCAAAGAAGAATTGTTGTTCCGTAACATTTTCGCGGAAGATTGTTTGATTACCAAAACCACCCAAAATGAATATGTGGTGTCGGTTTTGGTGCCGCGGGGTGATGCCAAAAACCAACGCATTGAAAAAGTGGTGAGCCATGTTTGCGGGCACAAAATGATTGTGGACGAAGTGGTGGACGCGGACACCAAAGGTTATGCGATTGTGTCCGTGCGTTCCGCACCCAAATACTGTGTGTTGTTCGGCATGGCGGGGGTGACCAAGGGCGTCAACCAAACCAGTGGTGATAACTTTTCGTTTTTACGAATTACCAACGAAAAGACTTTGATGGCATTGTGTGACGGCATGGGTGCCGGGGAACGTGCCGCACGTGCCAGCACTTTGGCGTTGTCCTTGGTGGAAAATTTTTACAAAGCCGGTTTCCCCGACGAAATTATCATGTATTCGGTCAACCAGTTATTGACTTTTACGGGGCAAGATGTGTTTTCGGCATTGGATATGTGTGTGTTTGATTTGGCAACGGGGGATGTCGATTTCATTAAAGTGGGCGCACCAGACGGCTTTATCAAGCGGGCACGTGAAGTCGAAGTCGTGGAAGCGGGGTCGTTGCCGTTGGGCATTTTGGACGACATTGAACCTAAAATCACCAAAGCGGTGTTGACGGCGGGGGATATGGTGGTCTTGGTTAGTGACGGTATTTTGGATGTCTTCGGTGGTGAACGCGTGGCATTGGCTGGCTTTATCAATAACTTAGATGTGACCAACCCGCAACAGTTGGCGGATCAATTAGTTGCCGAAGTTACCGCCATGGCGGATGGGTATCCCGCCGATGATTGCACGGTCACGGTGGCGCAACTGGTAAAAATGTAATTTGCGGAAAAGTCGGTTAATGCTATATTAAAGTATGCAGAACTTGTCGTGCATTGACGCGTTGATT
>CAZXAV010000060.1:0-5479 GCA_964638195.1 uncultured Prevotella sp.
ACTCAAATGCCTTATCTCTCAACATAATCTCTTGGCTCAATGCCATATCCGTAATGGCAGTTGTTTTCTTTTTTCCCATAGTACCACAATTCATAAATACAATTGGTCGTTCATTGATAAAACCACGGTTGCGCCGTTCTAAGTGGTTCAACATAGCATAACCGATATTTTTACGGAATCTATCCACAAGCCACAAGGCAACAATCACCCAAACCCAAACTGGCACAAATCGGAACATCGGGGATAAATCTTTAATCAATTTGACTATTTGCGGATAGATGGCGCTAAAATCAAAACTCACAGCGAAATACAAATAGAACGCGACAAATTCCAAGAATACAACAATCAGATTAAAATTAAATAACCAAATTGCAAGCCAAATATTTTTGTAAATCTTGTTACGCGCAACAAAATTGCAAAACTCGAAACACCAATTTTTAACTGGGATATACGTTTTTGCCGTTATCTTTTTGAACACTTTTAATGGTTTACTATCTTGGTTGTAATCGTTGTTTTGTTTCTCAAAAACGCGATTAAACAGCAAATAAGCCAACAACACAAGCGGTACAACCACCAACAGCATAATTTGTCCAAAGTGATATAAATTCTCAACCACAGCCCCACAATAGGCTAAAAAGTTATCTTTTACGACAAACTTACGCCAATAAGTACCCCAATCTTGCTTAAATTCGGGCAACGTTTCAGCAAAGTTTATTACTGGATTATAATGTACTTTTGATGGTTCACTGACAGTTGGAGTTTCGATTTTATCATTCGCTAACCCACCAAAATAACATTTTATTGAATTCCACAAATCACCCAAACTTTCGCCGAATCGCACGAATGCCGCGGGGAAAATTGTAAACGTGCAAACAAGAAAACCAATTGTAATTGCAATGCATAACAAATGTCGATAGTCAAATTTCAATCGTTTTTGTTTCTTCATAACCGCCCCGCTGTAAAAAAGCAATAACCGACAAAGAAAACCACGCTCAAAAGCAAAACTAACTTAATTAAATTTTTCAGTTTCATTTTCTCACCCCGTTGTCACAATCGGAACAATAATCAGTATTTTGAAAAATACAATCACTGCATTGTCCACTATTATACCTGCATTTAGAGCAAGGCACTGGTTCTAACCCTATATCATCAGCAATGCCATAACCGTATTTATCATTTACAGCTTCAATTTGTGCGTTGGGGCAACGATGCCCATCAACACAAGCAAAAGAACAAAAACAAGATTTATTATTTTTCATTGCACACCGCCTTAAATAAGACATAAGTATCTCGACAACATTCAAGAACGCAATAACGTCTTAAATAAGCAAGACGACTAAGAGCAGATTTAATATTAGTAAAAACATAAGGACATTTTTTACTAAACAAAGGAGAACCTGAACCATTAGAAACATAACTACCACAGAACATTATAAAGTAAAAATATTTATTCATTTTTTTTATCCTTTTAATTTTTATCTTGACTTCTTTTAATAATGTTGTATATTAAATACAAGCAACGCAACGCTCAACGCGTTAACGAATGGAATTTATTTCCGTGGGGCGTTGCTTTTTTTATGCTTTGAATACCGCCAAGGATATTTCCAAGAACTAAAATTTCTTTTTGAGTCATGCCGCACACGTTTAACAATATACATAGGTTCAGAATCATTTATATTTGGATTAGGAAATACCATTTCGTTATTATGGCGACCGTCCTTTGGCGAATGCATAACTTTTCGGAATTGCCACTCTTCATCGTCATGAGTTTTATCTTCCCCTACAATTAAAGCAGGATGTCCAGATTTGTAATATTTACGAAAATGCGGAAAATCGTTTACAGATTTTTTCTTTTTATTCCGCAATGTCAAAATGTGTTTTTTATTTCTCATTTTTAATTCCTTTTAACAATTTGCCAATAATGGCAAAGACTTTTTTTATTGCGCCGAACACCAAACCGATTACAACAAAAACAAAGTTAATAATCGGGGTTAAAAACGGCATTAAAAGCACAAGAACAATCAACAGTACAATAAAACCCAAAATCATTTTTAATGTCGCAGCCAAATCGTCACGTACCGTTGTTTCAATCTTTACTTCGTTATCGGGCGTCTCACTGCCAGTTTGTTTATTATCGACCACACCAAGGTCATAAGTTTTTCCGTCCGTTTCAAATTTCAATCGTAAAATCGATACGTTAAAAACACGCGTAGACGTTTCTGACCAACCGTTTGCTAAATAATTTTCACCATACACACTTTCATAAAACCGTAACACCCATTGCTTATCTTCAATTATTTTTTTACTTTCTTCAGTCATATTATAAATTGCTTTTTGTTCAAAAATCGCACCTTGATAAACATTTTCAAATTCTTGACTATCAATAAATTCCTTTGCCGTTTGAATGCGCGACCATTTATATGAATGTTTCCATAACCCAGTACCGTTATAAAATACTTCGTCATTTTCCGTCATGTAAGAGTAATTATCAATAGGACTTCCTTGAAAACTTCCACTACTCACATTACCAGAAAACACATATTGATATTTTTGAGTTTGAAAATAAACATCGGCTTCAATCAATCTATCAATCTTTTTATCGGTACTAAACGCAACAAAATGACTATCGCATTCGTTCGTTGAAAAAAGTGTTGTACCACCATAATAACGCACGAACCCAACATACTTATCCGTGATTTGAATATACTCCACATCTTCGACTTTCAATTGACCGTCAATAAACGTAAAAATTTTACTAATTGGATACGATATTTCGTTCACCACATTACCACCACTAGCGGAATCGTCAACACCATCAACCCACCCACGAAAAATTGACGAAATCTCATATCTATGTGGCTCACCAACAACCAAGTCATTAACAAGAAACTTACAAAAACTACTCTGTCGGTCAATCAAAGTCAGTTTGTAATTCTTAAAATCTTTTGTTTGGCTCTTATCCACCATCGAAATGTTAATTGATACAAAATCAAGTTGCATATAACTCGGCTCATAAACATAAACAAAAAGACCATTATCAACGTTTTCCGCAACCGTAACAACATCAACAGAACCCCTTACAGGACTTAAATAATCACTAACTCTAAAATTATCATTAGCCATTAAATCAGCCATAACACCACTGTATCCGTCACCGTCGATACTACTATTCGTTGGCTTAACATTAAAAGCAACCGCCACCGCTTGTGTTGGCACCAACAAGACCAAACACAAACACAAAGCCAAGAAAACCAAAATAATTCTTAATTTTCGTGTTATCATTTTTTCGTTTTTCCTTTTAATATAAAATCAATCGGCAACCAAAACATATTGGTCAGCACCTTTTGAGTAATAATAATTAACACCATCACTCCAAACGTACTCGCCATCAAAAACAACTAACTCATTCCATGCTTTTGGTAACCATTTTTGCGAATCAACATCAAAGACATATTGTTTATCTTGATAAGAATAAAAAATGTTGTCTTCTACTTTCCAAATTTCCGATGGTGAGATATAAAAATCAACTCCATTATCATTTTCAGCATAAACACAGTTATCAAAATCTACCAAAAAATCATAATTCCCCGTACTATAATGATAATTGGCACCATCATACCAAAAACCACTAAAATATACGTCTACATCCAACCAAGATAAATCAATCTCATTCCACATGGAATCAGAAGAATTAAATTTGTAATATTTACCCCTAGAACCCCTACAATAGCATTCTCCATCTATAACACCAACATTAGAACCGAAGAATTGTATATTCCATTCCATCGGAAACCATTCACTTAATTCAACATCCAAAACATAATGACCAGAGCCAAATGAGCAATAATAATTAACACCGTCACTCCAAATATCGCGTACAGAGAAACCGCTAGGCTTTTTCCAATCTATTTCTTCTACCCATGTGTGATTTTCAACATCCAAAACTAATTGCAAACCACCACAAAAACAATAAGTATTAACACCATCACTCCAAATTCTAGAACCATCATATTCATTAAAACCATATACAGTATTCCATGACATTAGTTTCCACGTATCATACACATATTTTGTTCTATTGTTAGCATTACCCCATGGGTAAGTGGCATAGCCGTCTTTCAAGACGACTACACCACCAATCAACAAAACAACAGCCAAAAGCAACAATAAAAATGACTTAAAAAGTCTTACTTTCTTTCTCATAGTTTTCACCTTTTACCTTTTACTTAAACAAATTGATATTGAATATTGGCATCCGAATAATAAGTATCATTACCAACACTCCAAACCTTTCGACCATCAATTTCACCACAACCGTCCCAAGACATCGGTTTCCATGTATCATTCTCAACATCTAACACATATTGCATAGTACCATTTGAACAATAAACATCAGAACCATGACACCAAACATAAAGACCAGCAAATGAATCAAGACCATTCCATGTTTTTTCTACCCAAGTATCACTCTCAACATCTAACACATATTGCGATTTACCACTTGAAAAATAAATATTTCCATCAACACTCCAAACACAATCACCAATAACCGCCGAATAACCTTTCCACTCTTTCTTTACCCATGTACCATTTTCAACATCCAAAACATATTCATCAGAAGCATTAGAATAATAAATTCCATCATCCGTACTCCAAACAAAGTTGCGACTCGAATTAAATGGCATAGTAAGACCACTAATCGTCCAAGCCTTTCTCACCCACGTACTATTTTCAACATCCAATACATATCCCTTACTATCCTTAATGTAAAAAATATCAGAACCATGGCGCACAACATATCTACCGTCAAAGTTTGTAAGACCTGTCCACGTTTTTTCTACCCATTTACCATTCTCAACATCCAACACATATTGCACACTTAATTGTGAATAATAAGTATCGACACCATCACTCCAAACATATTGACCATCAAAATTAAAAAGACCGCCCCATCCTTTTTGCTCCAAACCAGTATAAGCACTTACACCTAATTCAGTATTTCCACCAATTACATCACCATTCTCTACTCCACCGCTAACATCATTTTCCGTACCCGACACGGGGCTTTTGTGCAACAAGTTAAAAGTACCAAATACGGCACCAAAAACCAAAATACCAATCAGTAAGACAAGCACAATCTTACCGAAGTTTTTCAATTTACTATTTTGTTTCATTTACCTTTTCCCCTTTTGTTTTCATAATTTCTTTGATAGCAAATAATCTATCCAAAAAATCAGTGTCCAATAAAAATTGAACCAATTCGTAATCATTGATTGTATAATCGACACCCAAAAGCGCGTTCATCAAATCAACGTCACTTTGCGTAATTTCTCTCATAGGTAATTTTTCTCTCATTTTTTATTTTTCCTTTTTTGCTTTTTTTGTTTTTTTCAATCAGCACACGTAATCTTGCATCCGACTGTACGCAATCGTCTTCGTAAAAATAATTTTCAAAGCGGTCAGCATATTCTTGGGCAGC
>CAZXAV010000061.1:0-5396 GCA_964638195.1 uncultured Prevotella sp.
TTCCAAAAAATCATAGTCAATGCGTGGTTTGTAATAAAAACCTTTCGTCCAAGCCGCGGTGTTGATTTTACACAAATTGGTGTAGCCCGTATTGTTCTTACACAGCAAAATCATGTGCCCGCGGTGTTCGCCCGCTTCACGGACATTCATATCGTCCACGATGTAAATTTCACAACCGATAATTGGTTTAATGTTGACGTCTTTCGCTTTGCAAGCTTGATAGAACTTGTACGCGCCATACATGTTACCATGGTCGGTAATCGCACAAGCCCCTGCCCCTTGTTCTTTGGCAATTTTAACCAGTTTGGAAATACGTGCCGCCCCGTCCAAAAGGCTGTATTCCGTATGCACGTGCAAATGGACGAAACGAGGTCCGTAAGCATTAGAGGAAGGTTGGTTCTGCGGTAAATTCGCGTCCATTGAGATAGTATAGCAAAGACTGCGGTGCAAAGGCAAATTCTATCTCGGTCGCGCAAAGGCACTGTTTGTTTTGGTGGTAAAGGCGGTTCAAATCGGCTTTCCCGTATTTGCCATCCCCCACGATGTACAGACCGATACTGGCTAAGTGGGCGCGAATTTGGTGGGTGCGTCCCGTCAACGGGCGAATCTTTAACAACGAAAATTCCCCTTTCGGACGGACATATTCGACCACGGTTTTAACGGGCAATGCCCCCGGCTGTTTGGTTTTTTCAATCACCACGGTACCCGTGTCTTTGTCTTTGGTCAAATATCCCGTCAACGTGACTGGTGATTTTTTCAACGTGCCAAAACATAATGCCAAATAAGTCTTATGCACTTGCCCGTGGGCAAACGCGTCCAACAAAGCCGCTTCCGCATCCGTGTTTTTCGCGAACACTACCAAGCCTTCGGTATTCACATCTAAACGGTGCACCGCGGTATAACCAAGCAACCGTTCCAAAGTGTTTTCGCCGTTCGGGCTACTGGTTTCAATGCCTTGCGACTTAAAGACAATCGCAACGTTGTGGTCTTCCCAAACCGTGCGGTAAGGTTGCCATGCTTTCAAAGCATCGTCCGCATAGTAAATTTGCACGACATCACCCACCGCCAACGCGACGTCACGGTTGACCCGCACTCCGTTGACTTTGACGTCTTTGCGTTTCAAAATTTGTTGCACAAAAACATAGCCCGCCCCCAACAAATTGGCTTTCAACAATGTGCTCACATTAGTTTTTTGTTTGACTGTAAATGTTTGTGTTTTCATACCTTTGTTGATTATTGAGCGAACACCAATTTTGCCCGCACAATGACTTTATCCGCTACCCGCGCTTCGACCAGACTGGCATTGCCGTCATCAATTTTGTAAAAATCCAAAACTTCGCCCGCGTGGCTTTCGTTCACGAAATGGATTTCATAATCGGTCAGCCGATGGCTGAGTAAGAACTGTTCATCGAAACAATCCAACACGAAACGGCTGTACACACAGTTATTGGTGTGGTGGTTCAAGTCCGTATCCCCGTAATAAATGGTGCGACTGTAACATTTTTTTGCTTTTGACACATCCACCGTAATTTGCTCGAAGCCGTCTGCCAAGGCACGTTCGGGCAAATACTTTAAGCCCGTGGGATAATCAATCGTTTTCAGTCCACGCGGTCGGTGAGTTTCCGCATCCAACACCACCCATTCCATTTTGGCATTAACCAAACTTTGTTTGCCTAACAAGATACTGCAATCGCGTTCAAAACGTACCACACTGGGTTCGGTCATCCAAGTTTTCAAAGTGACCGTATCACCCACCGTCGGCATTTGGTTGATGTGCAACTTAATTTTGGTGACCGCCCAAAAAGCATGGTTCTTCGCCAAAAAACCCGCATGGTCCCAACCCAAAGGAATGCAATGTTCGGTCGCGATGTCTTGGAACAAGCCCATACACGCTTGCAACCCCAGTCGGTTGCTGACGTCCATTTGCGCCGTGCTTAAAAATTGTTTGCGTTGATAATAACTTTTCATCATGTTCCCCTTCTTAATTATAGCGTAATTTTCCAAATACTACCCATGACGGTTGATCCCACAGCAAAGACCATCGTTGACAAAAAAATCACCATCCACAGCCGTTCTGTTTGGGAAATTCGCAACCGATTGCCGTAGACTTTATGGTGGAAATACATCAACAGCACTTCGATCGAAACTACCATAACCCCCAACAAAATGTTGACCGCAAAATACATGGAAAAGATTTGCGACAACCACCCCGACAACAACATCATCACGGGGAACAATAACACGTTAACCACACTGGAAACGACGTACAAAGTCATCAGCCATTTCGTCGACACGGGGTCATTGGCTTTGGGTGAATATTCTTTCAGCATGTCGTCGATTAAGTTCAAATAATGACTTTGCTTTTCGGGACGAATTTTGTTACGAATGTAACTGCGGAATAAATCGGCAAAATCAAGGGTTTGATAATCCAAACAGTTATCCAAAAAACTTTCCGCCCACGGCACGTTCACGGGGTCACTTTTGGTGTCGGCAAATGCTTTCAAATAATCGTGCACCAACCCCAATTCATACCCCGACAATTTAACCAACAAATAGGCGGGACTTTCCAAACGCGGGAAGTTTTGCACAATTTTGGCTAACAACATGTACGGCAAGTCAGGTCCGTATTTAATTTCCAAAGCCACGCATTCCGCAATGATGGCATTGATTTGATTCGGGTCAGCACAACGGGCTTCGACCAACGCGTTGGCGGTCTGCGCCGAAATCGTTTCCCCGCACTTCGGACAAACCAAAAACGGCGTGTTTTGTTTCAACAACAAATACTCGTGGCATTTCGGACAGTTTCCCGCTTCCAAATTCATATTATGGTTTAACACATCCGCAATAATTTTGTCGATACATTTTTAGTTGTTTTGATAATTCGACACTGCGTTTGAAACCGTCTTTTTTCTTAAAATCACTGGGCACGTAGCGGTCACTGATACTGGCGCCGATTTGGTTAATCAACGCGGCATCTTTGTGCGGACTGGTCGTCAACGAAGTCGCGAAATAATCAAAGCCCAACTTTTGGACGTATTCAAAAGCATTTTGCAAACGTAAAGTAAAACAACGCGCGCAATTTTGGTTCTGCCAATTTTCGTGTTGGTACGGGTGCACAATCACTTTGTCGGTCAATTTGTACAGCCCTTCCAAACGGCGGTCAAATTCTTCCTGCGAATCCAAATTGTTGCCCCAAAACAAGCAAGTCACGTCGTAATCCACCGACAACCGTTCCACCGCCACCGTCGCGCACGGACCACAACACGCCGCCAACAATAACCGTGGTTTAGGCATTTTCCCCCAACAACGGTTCAGCCTTGGTTAATGCGGTTTCAATGCGTGTGTTCAAATCCAAATCAACCACCGACATCGCGTATTGCAAAGCCGAAGTCACTTTCTTCGCATCAGCATTACCGTGCATTTTTACCACGGACTTTTTCAAACCCAAGAAAATGGTTGCGTTGGTTTTGTCCAATTTAGCCGCTTTGAATTTTTTCAATTTGCCACCCAAAAACAGCGCCCCAATCTTACCACCCAAACTGGCTTTCATAATCGACTTCATGGATTTGAAAACAAACTTGACCGTACCTTCAATCCCTTTCAACAAAACATTGCCCCAGAAACCGTCAGCCACCACCACGTCGACCGCCCCTTGGAACACTTGGTCGGCTTCAACGTTCCCGACAAAATTGATTAACTTGGCATCGCGTAACTTACACAACATGGCATGGGCTTGTTTCACGACTTCGTTGCCTTTGGTGTCTTCCGCACCCACGTTTAACAAACCAATCCGCGGTTCAGCCATGCCCATGGCTTTTTTGTATTCGTTCGCCATCACCGCAAATTGGACTAACTGCACCGCGGTGCAATCCATGTTCGCCCCGGCATCCAACAACATGAAATCTTGCCCGTCGTGCATGGTCGGCAAATTGGGACACAACGCGGGACGGCTGACCCCCGCAATGCGCCCGATTTTCATAAAACCACCCGTCAAGACCGCGCCCGTCGAACCCGCCGACACAAACGCCCCACAATCTTCACGCGTCTTTAATTGTTCCAAGCCCAACACCAAACTGCTGTTGGTTTTCGTACGAATGGCTTGCGTTGGGTGTTCGTCCATCGCAATGTTTTCTTTGGTATCAATGATTTCGACACGGTCACCAAAGGTTGCCACCTGTGGTTGAATCACACTGGCATCACCGACCAAGACTAATTGTAACTCTGGATTTTGTTTTAACGCGGTCAGCGCCCCTTCCAACATCGCGGGCAAACCGTTATCACCGCCCAAACAATCTAAAACAATTTTTTTCATGTTTTTATGATAACATAAAATCACTTAACTGGCACTGATTTTTTATACCATCACTAATTTACCATTGATGTAACGTAAATCGGAAGCACACTGGTACCATTCATCTTCATCACGAAACCAAAGATAATAGGTTTGGCTCGGGTCGACCGCCAACACTTCCATTTCGTCTCTGGTTTTTTCCCAAAGATAACCATAAACATCGTTATACGCACCAGTATAATATTCACTATTGGACACGGCATAAAACTCCTCATCGATCCACCCAATCGGGTCAAACCGTACCTCGCTGGCATACTGACGCCAGCAACCAAAATATTCAACTGAGGAATCATCAAAGACATATTTACCAAAATCAATATCAAGATTGCCGTCACAATATCTGTCGTACGAAATCGCCGACAAATAACCACCCGTCATGCCAAAATATGCTTCATAATAATTTTCAAAGTAAATTCCGTCACCCAAAATCGCGCCATCGTAAAGATAAGCATTAACCCAGTAACCTTCTTCCTCTTCGTCATAGCCGTAGATATGGACGCCATTTTCAAAATCGACCGTTCCGCGTTCCACCACAAATTCGATGGTTTCAAAATCTCTTTCATGTTCATTGATATACAAGGTGCTGCCCACCATTTTTCCGTTTCCCGCAGCGGACGAATCCGTCACCCACAAATGGTGCGCCTGAAAATAAACTGGACGATATCCGGCGTCGAACGTATGCCCATTCAAATCAATCACCAAGGATTCAGTAATATATGCATCACCCAGATACCAATCATCGGAAT
Organism: uncultured Prevotella sp.; assembly: GCA_964638195.1. Taxonomy (GTDB): domain Bacteria; phylum Bacillota; class Clostridia; order Christensenellales; family UBA1242; genus RGIG8050. Next base: position 5,098 of record CAZXAV010000061.1, read on the forward strand.
CCTCCGTAATCAGTCTTTCGCAATCCGCGGTCAAAACCAACATGGCGTAAGGATTTGCATCGACAAATCGGTCTATCTCCCATTCATAGAAGTCAGAGTCAAGTTCCAAGACTGCATAACGGCTTGTATCAATCATGCCCGTGGCATTCACTTCATTTTCCGCCACGCGTACCGGCAAATTCAGCAAACCAACACTAACAACTAACGTTGCTAGAACAAGGAGCACCCCCCCCCCCTACTAAAAAGCGTTGAAACTTTTTCATCAATTTATTCTACCCAATGTAGCGTAATTTTACAAA
>CAZXAV010000062.1:0-5268 GCA_964638195.1 uncultured Prevotella sp.
CGGCGTTGTATGCTTGTAACAGCTCGCTCACCACCGCGTCAATGCGTTCATGCCCACGCTCGCGCTCTTTGTCTTTCTCAACGAGCTTTTTTTCTTGCAAGATAAGCGGTATTATTTCTTTCTCAAATTCGGCACGGGTAAAACCTTGCTTGCCAAAGCGATTGCGGGTGAAGCCGGTGTGCCGTTCTTCTCGCTTTCGGGCAGTGACTTTTCCGAAATGTTGGTCGGTGTTGGTCCCGCCCGTATGCGCGACTTATTTGAACAAGCCAAAGCCCATGCCCCCGCGATTATCTTCTTAGACGAATTAGACTCGATTGCCCGCATGCGTGGTGTCGGTGCTTCGGGTGTTGCCGAAGAAAACGAACAAACCTTGAACCAATTATTGGTGCAAATGGACGGCTTCTCGAAATCCGAAGGTGTCATTGTGTTGGCGGCAACCAACCGCCCCGACGTTTTAGACCCCGCGATTTTACGTCCGGGACGTTTTGACCGTCAAATCATTGTGCAAATGCCCGACGTGGAAGGTCGTGAAAAAATCTTACGTGTCCACGCGAAAAATAAACCCTTGGGTGATGTTGATTTGAAACGTGTTGCCCAAATCACCAGTGGCTTCTCGGGTGCGGATTTAGAAAACTTATTAAACGAAAGTGCGATCATTGCCGCCAAAGACAACCGTCACAAAATTTCCATGCAAGACGTCACCGAAGGCATTAACAAAGTTTTGATTGGTCCCCAAAAGCGTTCACGCATTATTACGGACGAAGACAAACGCATTACGGCTTACCACGAATCGGGTCATGCGATTATTTCCAAAGTTTTGATGCCCGAACAAACGGTGCAAGAAGTTTCTATCATCCCCCGTGGCATGGCGGCCGGTTACACTTTAACCAACAACCAAAACGAAGAACACAACCACCAAAGTTTGACCATGTTGAAAAACCGTTTAGCCATGTTGTTAGGCGGTCGTTCAGCCGAACAAATTTTCATTGGTGACATCTGCACGGGTGCTTCCAACGACATCAAAGTTGCAACCGAATTAGCTGAAAACATGGTCACTAAATGGGGTATGAGCAGCAAACTGGGACCATTGTATTACGGCAAAGAAAACGAAGTTGCTTTACGCATTGCCAATCAAAAACAACTTAGCGAATCCGTGCAAGCCACGATTGACGCCGAAATCAAAGATTTGATGACCGATGCCCTGACCCGTTGCCAAAAGATTTTGCACGACAACGCTGCCAAAGTGAAAGTTATGGCAGAATTGTTATTGGCGAACGAAACCATTTTCAGTGACGACATTAACTTGATTATGGAAGGCAAATCGGTGGCGGAAATTACCAAAGCCATGGCAGACCGCAGAGAAAAAGAAAAACAAGTTGCCAACGACGAACGCATTAACGAACTGTTGAATCAAATCAACCCGTTGTTAGACCGTGCGTTGGAAATTGCGAATTTGCATTTACAAGAAAAATTGGTGACCGAAGAACACATCGTTAAATTACGCAAAAACTGCGAATTGGCACGTGAGTACGTCCGTCAAACGGGCAAGATTCCACCGATTCCCACCATTGATTTTGAATCGTTGGAAAAATACCCGACGTTAGTGGCTTGGGAAACACCCAAGACAGCGGATAAAACAACTGACAAACCCACCACTGCTGCTACCGCGGGAACCGCAACCAAAAAGAAAACTACCACAACCAAGAAAACCACGACCACGAAAAAATCTTCCACACCAAAGGAAACCAAAAATGGAAACGACAAAAAAACTGCGGCACACCCACAAGTACCCACTCATGAATAAACGTTTCGTTAAAAATGATGCGGGCTTCACGTGCCAACATTGTGGACGCTATGTTCCCCCACTGCTTTCGTCGTCACGCGACCATTGCACGTTTTGTTTGTATTCGTTGCACGTGGACATCAATCCCGGTGACCGTGCCAACACTTGCCATGGTTTATTAGTCCCAATTGGCATCACCCCCAACAGCAAAAAAGGCACGGTTATCAATTACCACTGCGACACTTGCGGGGCTTACCACAACAACAAAGCCGCCCCCGACGACGACTTTGACGCGATTGTGGAATTATCCCGTAACCCGTTAAAATACCTTTACGGCATCCCACCCGAAGACAACAACTAACAAAAAACCGCCTAACATGGGCGGTTTTTGATTACCAAGATTTGCTTTATTTACTAATGTGCACGGCTAAGTCAACTGTCTTAACGCTGTAACCCCATTCGTTGTCATACCAAGCAAACAGTTTCACGAAATGGTCGTTCAAGAAAACACTGGCTTTGGCATCGAACACCGCCGTGTGTGCGTTACCAATGATGTCACTGGAAACCACGGGCACTTCGGTGTATTCCAAAATCCCTTTCAATTCGTGCTCACTGGCATCTTTAATGGCGGCGCAAATTTCCGCTTGCGAAGCCGCTTTTTTCAAGGTGCAGGTCAAATCCACCACGGAAACATTGTCCACGGGCACACGCAAACTGGTACCCGTTAATTTACCTTGCAAATCGGGAATTACCAACCCCACGGCTTTGGCGGCACCCGTGGTCGAAGGAATCATGTTATTGTAAGCCGCACGTCCCAAACGCCAATTTTTTGCACTGGCACCGTCCACCGTGTTTTGGGTAGCGGTAACCGCATGCACTGTGGTCATCAAACCATTTTCAATCCCGAAACGGTCGTGAATGACTTTACACAACGGCGCTAAACAGTTCGTCGTACACGAAGCATTGGAAATAATGCGTTGTTCGGGACGATAAGTCTTTTCATTGACACCCATGACATAGGTCGGGGTTTCTTTGTCTTTGGCTGGCGCGGTAATAATGACTTTACCCGCCCCCGCATCCAAGTGGGCTTTGCATTTTTCACTGGTGGTAAAAACGCCCGTGGCTTCCATGACAACATCAACCCGATTCTGACCCCACGGGATATTGACGGGTTCTTTCTCAGCGTAAAATTTAACGGTTTGCCCGTTAATGATTAAAGCATTTTGCTTTTCGTCAACTTTGATGTCGGCATTCAATTTGCCGTGCACCGTGTCGTAGGTCAACATGTACGCGGCATAATCCAAAGTTACAAACGGGTCATTCACCGCCACCACGGTTGCATCTTTACGTTGTAACGTATTACGGAAAATCAAACGTCCGATTCGTCCAAATCCATTGATTCCAATTCTCATTTTAATTTTTCTCCTTTTTAGATGATTAACGATTTAAGATTGATTTAATCTCATAAACGACTTCGCCAGTACGGTATTTGACTTTACCAATCCGTGCCATCAACAAAGCCCGCATGAAAGACAACAGCATCAACATAATGCCCGCAAATCCCAAAGTAAATAAGACATAGGTCACGGCAACATGCACCACCCCCAAGAGCGAAGCACCCAAGGTAAACGCCGAAACGGCAATCACCAAATACAAGATGCCCCACCAAATGTTGACGGGGCTGACATGCCCGCTTTTTTTGAAACTGGTATTGCCACGGGTGCGACGACGTAATTGTTCCATTTTGGCTTTGGCTTCGTTGTCGGTATATTCACTGGCATACCAATATTCTTTGGTTTTCCAACCAACCCAGTTGTTCATTGTGCGCATATATTTAGTTTTGGATGGATTATCGCGTAACACTGACACCACGTCCGCGGTATATAATTCGCAATTGACAATCCCCGTAAAGTAACCATCCAACACAAACAGTTTACAAGCCAAACGCGTCAAGCGGTCGGTCATAAGGGCTTTACGACGGCGCCAACCATTGAATTGGCGGTAACCGTAAATGATTTGTGCCCCGCTGCTCAAATGTTCTTGCACCATGGCTTCCAACAAGCCCATGGGGTTTTGCAAGTCAATTTCGGCAACCAAAACTAAATCACCCGCTGCCACACCCAAACCAGCCGTCACCGCCGTATGTTCACCCGAACGTTGTGCCAATGTGACAATACGGAAATTACTGTGTTTGCGGGCAAATTCTAACATAATCAAACGCGACTCATCTTCACTGCAATCATCGACCGCGATAATTTCCCATTGGTATTTATGTTTCATGCGCAGATTTTCTAAATCGGCAATGTATTTTGCCAACACATCGCGCAGAACTACTTGTTCATTATAAACTGGCAACACTAAAGAAATTTTCCCCATACGTATATGATACCCGTAACACCCCGTTTGCGCAAATTATTTTTTAACGAACACAATGCCTTGTCGAACGCAAATTAAAGTATTATACTGGGGCATCATGATCAAAGTCTGGGCAAAAATTGTAATTGATTACAAAGTCAAGCAAAGTGTTGTCGTACCAGTTGACCCCGAAAATTTTTACAAAGGTGTCACACAAATTGCCGCCGCATTGAAAATTCCTACGCCCATGATTACCCAAACGCAAATTGACCATTTTTTAGAATTTAATCTGTTAAAATTGAAACAACGTGACTTTATTGAAAGTATCCCCTTTGATATTTTGGAATTTAATGCTATTATTGATAAATAATGAAAACAATTGTCGGGATTGCAACACCTGTGGGTTTTGGTGGAGTTGGGATTGTGCGGCTTTCGGGCGCAAACGCACTGTCGATTACTGCCAAAATGTTTGATCGACCCTTGCAACCCCGCCATGCAACGTTGGGTGTTTTAACGGGCAAAGATTTCACTGACACCGTGTTGGCAATCTACTTCCCCGCTCCGCACAGTTTTACGGGCGAAGACGTAGTCGAAATTCAAGCCCACGGTGGTTGGCACTTAATCAACCGCATCATGCAAACCGCGATTCAATACGGTGCGACCCCGGCTGAACCGGGCGAATTTACCCGCATTGCGGTGCTGAACAACAAAATGACCTTGAACCAAGCCGAAAGCACTTTGGACTTAATCAACGCCGAATCTGATGCCGAATTACAAAATGCCGCACGTTTGATGTCGGGTGAATTGCAAAAGTTACTGACCGCGGTCGAAAACGATTTGGTGGACGCCCGCGCCCAAATTGATGCCTACCTTGATTACCCCGAAGATTTGGATTCCCCGACCGTACCCATGGAGCAAATTAACCGTGCCAAAGACACCATCGCACATTTACTGGCAACCGCCAGCCATGGGCAAGTCATCAAAAACGGCATTAACGTCTGTTTAATTGGTTGCCCGAACGCGGGTAAAAGCAGTCTGTTTAACGCGTTAATCGGTGACAACCGCAGTATCGTGACCGACATTGCGGGCACAACCACGGACGCAATTTCGGAAAAGATTACCTACCAAGG
>CAZXAV010000063.1:0-5214 GCA_964638195.1 uncultured Prevotella sp.
TTAGATTAACATCGCTTAATCATAAAATCAATGATATTTCACAAACAAAAACCCCGCCAATCACGCCGGGGTCTTATTTTGTCTTTAATCAAGATGGATTATTTAATTTTTACTTTGTAATCGTCACCGACTTTTTCTTGCATGAAGGCCTTGAAATTTTCTTCTTCGCCCGCGCCAAAAATGGCTTTGGGGATCGATTGGTTGCTATACGTCGGAGCGCCGTTGTAAGTGCCCGTCAAAATACGAATCACAATTTTATCGTTGTATTCAAACACGTAACGGACATATTGTTTGTTTTGGTATTTACGGTAAAGGCAGTTTTCCAAATTTTTAACTTTGCCACCCACAGCCCCGTTATCTTGGGTCACTTTCATGAAATCTTCATAGAATGCCATTTTTACCATGCGTTCATTGTCTTTGGCTTTGGGTTTCAAATTCAACAACAACCAAACCGCAATCAATGCCGCAAAAGCAGCAAAACCCAAAAACATGTACAACACCACCGTATCGTCACTACCCGAACCGTACGCGCAGAATCCCATAATAGCGAACGCCAATGCCGCAATCAGCAACACCACACTACTGGTAATTTTAATTTTTTTCCTTTCGGCAACCAAGACTTCGTGATTGTAAGGGATTTCAAGATTGAATTTGGTTTCAAAATTTTCTTCCATAACCTTAATTATATTACGCTCCCCCACGCTTGACAACAAAAATTGTGGACACCGTTCAAGATAAATTGCTATGATAAAATCATGGTACATTGTCGTGATGAGCTTAAATCACCGAAAACCAAAATGATAATTTCTGTCGTTTTCTTTGTCCTTGCCGGGCTTTGTTTTTTGCGGGCAATCGTTTGGCATTTCAACTTCAAAGTTACCATCCGCTTTCTGGCGGGTGGTGCAATTTCTCTCGTGATTGCAACCGTGTTTTTAATCGCTTTTATCCGTCAACGCCGAAAAATCCCAAGCACACCCACCCCGCCAACCAACGCATAAAAAAAGAGCGTCCCCAACGGAACGCCCTTTTTCAATTAGCCAACCACAAATTATTTCAATTCAACGGTTGCGCCTGCTTCTTTTAATTGAGCTTCAAATTTCTTGGCTTCTTCGGCAGGAACTTTGTCTTTAATGGTTTTCGGAGCACCATCAACGATGGCTTTCGCATCGCCTAAGCCCAAACCAGTGATTTCTTTCACAACTTTGATGACTTCAATTTTTTTCGCACCCGCGTCTTTCAAGAAGATTTCATAATCGGTTTTGGCTGCCGGAGCATCAGCGGCGGCGGCACCGGCTGCTGCGGCAGGAGCGGCTGCCACACTCATCGCGGCGGCGCTAACACCAAATTTTTCTTCCAAAGCCTTAACCAAATCAGCGGCTTCCGTTAAAGTTAATTTTGCGATTTCATCTACTAATTCTTGAGTTTTCATAATTTTTTTAATTTCCTTTTAATTTTTTTATTTTTTTAATTTTGATTTTTTGCTGTTATCCTTGACGATTAACGCTTATTTCTTTGCTGCGTTAATTACCATTGCCAAGTTACGCGGCACCGCATTGATCACGGTCGCAATACCACGAGCGCCACTGTTGATCAAGCCCATCAATTGAGCAATCAACGTTTCTTTGTTCGGCATGCTTGCCAAACGGACAACTTCGGCTTGTGACAAAACCTGGTTGCCGATTAACCCGAATTGGAACGTCATTTTATCTTTGAACTTGGCGTCCTTGATAATTTTCGCGGCGGACACTTCGTCAGCATTGGAAAATGCGATGGAAAGTGTGCCGTTCAATTTGTCGTCCAACTCGGTAATTCCTAAATTGTTCAACGCAATGCGCACCAAGTTATTTTTGTAAACATGATAATTGACATCAGCGTCACGGAATTTACGACGCAATTCGGCGTCTTCCTGAGTGTTCAAACCTTGATAGTTCAAGAACACGACACTCTTCGCATTTTTCAGTTTACCTTCAATCTCTTGGACGGTCGCAACTTTGGATTGAAAATTGGAATTACTTTGTTTTGCTTTAACTGCCATTAAACCTCCTTTTAAGGAACGTAATAGCACATACGGTTTTTAATCAATCACCTCGGCAAGATTTCCGCGTTTCCGCTACTTGCTTTCTTTGGCTATTAAATTCTTAGCACTAGATTACCACACCACTACTATTATGTCAACCACTACGTGGTTGTTTTCGCCAAACACGTTGTGTTTGTCTCGTCAACTACCGCTTTTAATTTTCGCCGCTTGTTCACGGGCGGATTCGGGTTTGAAACCCAACGCCACCAAGACCGATACGATTTCGTCGAACTGCATTTTTTGGAAACACTGGTCGTCCGCCAAAATTTTTTCCACGACTTGGGCACGGAATAATTCGTCGGAGTCGTGACCTTGGTCTAATAGTGTTTTGATTTGGGCGCGGTTAATCGCACGTAAAATTTTGATGTTCATCGTTCCAACCCCCGTTCAAACATTTTACGACGGTCAGCGCTGTCATGCGGTTGTACCAATTTGCCGTTTTCCACCATTTGCTGATAATCCGCACCAACCAATTCTTCCAAATCAAGTGTTTGTAAATTGATTTTGAAAATCTTTTGCTTTTCCCGCACAAATAAATGCGATTGCAAATTGCGATAGTCATCCGTGGAATCCACCGTGGCGGCGCGCATAAACACGTACGGCGGTTGCGCAAAATGACGGTTCATATCCAATAAGAATTGCACTACACTGGAACCATCCATGCCTTCCGTTTTCAATTCGTGCATCAAATGGCGTAAGTCGACTTTGGTGGTGGCGGGAATTTTGTACTCGGCTTGAATGATGTCCAAATATTGTTGAATGCCCGGTTGTGGTTGCACCAACATCTGCGGTGCGATGCGTTCCATTAACTGTTCCATGATAAATTTGCCGTTAAACACTTTCAAGCCTTGTGGTTCAATCCCTAATTTGACACGGGTCATATCATTATAATGGTTGTGCGGCGAAGTGGGTTCGGCATCGACCGAAACTTTGTCCGTATAATAACCAAAGCGGAAATGCCCCAAGTTACTGCCGACCGCAATCATTAACGCGTGCACCCCTTCGATTTGGTTCAACAACTTGACCGCAATCCGTGAAAAATTGAAACAAGTAATCGGTGTTTCCGCGGTCACTTTTCCCGCGACCGCCAAACTGCCAAACGGAAAATCGTTCGGGTTGTGCCGAAAATCACTGTAATAATAACCTTCGTCGTATTTCAAGAGTTGGCACAAACGGAAGTACAACCACAACGCTTTGCCTTCGGGTGTGGTTTCGGGGCAAGTATCCCAACCCAGTTGTTGCATCAAACGCGGGCTAACCGTAAAATCTTCGTCGTCCACATACGCACGGTGAAATTTTGACACCGCCCCATCACGGGTGCGCACGGGGTCGAAACGATAAAAATCTTTGCTTCTGACCGTAAACATCTTCTCATTAAATATAAATCATCTCACCCAATGTTGCAAGCATTCCCACCCGCAATCAACGTTCTAAGCCCAGTTCAAAATTTGTTGGATGGCTAACAATCCCGTTGGCTTCATCATAAGGCAAAATCAATTTACCGCTCTGCCGTGCTTGATGGTAAATCGCAGACGATAACTCTTCCAAATCCAAAGTCTGCAAATCAATTTGAAAAATCTTGCGACCGCCGCTTTCACGCACCAACAGTAATGGGTGTAAGTTGCGATAATCTGGGGACGCATCCGCATTCAAAGCCATCCGCATAAAGCAGTACGGTGGTTGGGAAAAATGACGGTTCATATCAAATAAAAATTGCACCACACCCGCACCGTCCACACCTTGTGCTTTTAATTCTTGGATTAAATAGTTCAGATTAACTTGGGTGTGTTTGGGGAATGTCCGCATGTTGCGAATCGCATCAATGAAAGGTCGTAACCCTTGCGGTTGAGCTAACATTTGCGGTGTCATGCGTTTCTGCAACTGCCCCATTAAAAATTTCCCGTTATAGACTTTTAAGCCTTGCGGTTCAATGCCTAATTTGACACGTGACATATCATTGTAATGGTTGCACGCCGAACTGGGCTCGGCATCAACCGAAACCTTGTCCGTATAATACCCAAAACGGAAATGCCCGATGTTATCCCCCACCGCAATCATCAGCGCATGCACGCCTTGAATTTGGTTCAATAACTTCACCGCAATCCGCGCAAAGTTAAAACAAGTCACTGGTGTTTCTGCGGTCACATCACCCACAATCTTAAAACTGGTGTAGGGGTCATCGTTCGGGTGTTTGCGGTAACCATCATAATAATAGCCTTCATCGTATTTTAAGATGCGGCACAAACGGAGATACAACCACAACGCCTTTCCTTCGGGGGTAGTTTCGCGGCAAGTGTTTAATTGCAGTTGTTGCATCAAACGTGGGTTAATTTTGAAATCACGGTCGTCGGCATACACACGATGATAACGCGAAACTTCGCCTTCGCGGTCGCGCACAGGATTAAACCGATAAAATTCTTTCATTGGGACTTGAAACATTTCCCCCTACTATAAACTAAACCGCACCGCATTGCAAGAGCCTTGACCAAAATCACGGGTCGTGGTAATTTGTTAATCGACATGAAAACATTTCTGGTCGTGGGACTGGGTAACCCCGAAGGTAAATATTTTGAGACATGGCACAACCTTGGTTTCAAGGCTGCCGAACGTTTTGCGGGTGACCTACCTTTCACCAAGAAAGGCAACCAAATGTTGGCAACCACCCACCAAAGCGGCGACAAGATTATCATTTTGAAACCACTGACTTATATGAATTTATCGGGGCAAGCCGTGGTCGCGGTCAGCCGTAAATATAAGATTCCACCCGAACAAATCATTGTGTTCGTGGACGACATCTATTTAGACATTGGTACAGTGCGTTTGAAAAAAAGCGGCGGCGCTGGTGGACACAACGGCTTGAAATCGGTCAGCGAATTATTGCAATCCACTACTTACACCAAAATTAAAATCGGAGCAAAACCATCCACCGACATCAAAGGCAATACCGCCGCTTACGTGTTATCCAAAATTACCGACGCCGACCGTCCCATGGTGGAATCCGCTCTGGACGCCGCGGTGCAAATCGCACATGACGTCATCGCAGGTGTGAAATGACCTTAACCGTAGGACAAAACATTACCATGGCGGATGTCAAAGCCGCCTTAGCCACACAAGACATCACCACCCACGGTGACATC
>CAZXAV010000064.1:0-5204 GCA_964638195.1 uncultured Prevotella sp.
GAATCAAAACTGCAATTGACCGCACCCACCAATTTCAAACTTAATTTGACGGGCACTCCCTTCCCAACCAAAAACGGAATCCCCGAAAAAGTTCCCAACGGCACGGGAATCCCTTCGTTGCCCATCTCACTCAAATAATTCTGCGCCCGCGTTGAAACCTGCACCGCCAAAGCATTCATTGCCACCGCATCGGCATTGATACTGGTAATCGTGCCGTTGGCATCACGGCGGATGTCGGTCAAACTGCTGTACGTATTGGCATTCACGATGTCCGCAACACCGCGGTTAACCGCTTGCACCGCCACCGCATCAAGCACCGCACCCGCGTAATTAAAGACCACGGGATTGACGACGACCGCCAACCAAATTCCGCCCAACACCAATAATCCGCACAACCGCAACAGCCATTTGGTCATTTTGCGCATATTTATGTATACGGCGAATTCGGCTTGCATTGCCCCCCGTTTTCGTGTTAAACTCGTAGCACGCTGATGTAGCACAGTCGGTAGTGCATTTGATTCGTAATCAAAAGGTCGCGAGTTCGAGTCTCGCCATCAGCTCCAAAATTTTGCTTCACAAAATTTTCTCGCTGTTTCCGCTTCGCTCCATCAGCTCCATCATCTCGCTATCATCTCCAAACAATTATTCAGTTTCGCTGTTTCCGTTACACTCCATCATCTTCAATATCAATATTTATAAGAAACTAACAAATACTATCATCAATGAAACATTTTAATTGTTGGTTGGTTTTTTTGTGCGGTGCGGTTTTATTGGTGGAATGTTTGCTGTTACCCCACACGGGAAGTGCGACCACCGTGTCCGCCGCCCCGCTGACCGAAACGGTGTCTGCCACACGCAGTCTGCCCATTTTGATGTACCACCAAGTTGCCGCCAAAAAACACGCGAAATACATTGTCAACGTGGAGCAATTGGAAAGTGATTTCCAAGCCATTGTGGACGCGGGCTATACGCCGGTCTTTTTGCACGAAGTCGCGGACTGGGTCAACGGCAAAGGTACACTACCCGACAAACCAATCGTAATTACCTTTGACGATGGTCAGTACAATAATCTGTATTACGTGTTGCCATTGGCACAAAAATACGGCATTAAATATGTGATTAACCCCGTGACCGCTTACAGCGAAAAGAGTATCCGCGACCACGATACCGACAATCCGCGTTACAGCAATTTAAGTTGGGAAGCCATTAAAACCGCCCACGACAGCGGCTTGGTCGAATTCGGCAACCACACTCACGACTTGCACCGCACCAGTCCACGTTACGGGGTTGGGAAATTCCCGCACGAATCCCCAACCGCGTATGCCGAAACTTTGACCACCGACATCACGCACGCCCAAGAACTGTTGACCGCGTGTGGGATTCCAACTCCGACCGTATTTGCTTACCCTTTTGGCAAATACCAAACCGAAACCGAACAAATCTTATTGGACATGGGTTTCAATGTTTTGTTGACTTGCAACGAACACGTGAACCAAATCACCCAAGGTGACCCGACCTGCCTACACGCACTGGGTCGTTACAACCGCAGCGGTAACATCACCACCGCCCAAATCATGCGCAAGATTGCCGCAGACGACTAACGCGTCAACAATGCGTGCAAAATGTCTTTGACGTTTTCGTCGAACAAGATGGTTTTATTTTTGATTTCGTCCGCACAAAGTGCATCGTTTTTGTTGATACGAATTAAATAAGTGTTGGCGTCAAAATAGGTCATGCGTTCAAACGGGAATTTGATAATCGCGGGCGTATTATAACCCACCCCGATTTCTATCAAGACCACCCTTTTACCTTTGGTGCGGTCGATAAAATCTTGGTAGGCTTTGGCATGTGCATACCAACCATCGTCTTGCACAAAGCGGTCATCCGCACGTAAATTCATTTCCATGGGATTACCACAAACGGGACACTTGGGAATCAGTGCGGTCGGAATTTTCATGTCTTTTTGGCTTTGCACCATTTCGAGAATCAACTCTTTGTTGTCGTAAGTTTTGTTATGGCACGGCACGGAACATTGGAACAAACCGTAATCACCTTGCGTGTAAAACAAACGTGCTTTGTCAAACCCCGCAATTTGAAATTGGTGGTCAACATTGGTGGTAATCACGAAATAATCTTTGTTTTTGACCAATTCAAATAGCGCCGCATAAACGGGGTTGGGTGCAGTTTGCAAATACCGATTCACGTACACAAAACGGCTCCAATACGCCCAACGTTCTTCGGGTGTAGCAAAAGGATAAAAGCCACCCGCGTACATATCACGAAAACCATACTTCGCGCCGAAATCGTGGAAATGTTTTTCAAAATTTTCACCCGCATATTCAAAGCCGCCCGCGGTCGAAAGCCCTGCCCCCGCACCAATTATCACATAGTCCGCTTCCGCCAGTAAGGCTTTGGCTTGCTTGATTCGTTCAGCGTAATCTTTTTGCATATAACTCCTCGTCAACGTCTTGAAACACGTTAAAAATAATTTTAAGCGGAGATTGATTTTTGTCTAACCATTTTTTGACGGTACTGACGGCAATCTCACACGCCAGTTCATGCGGGAACGCATACAGCCCCGTTGAAATACAACAAAACACCAACGTGCCCAGTCCCATGGTTTGGGCTTGGTTCAGTGCAGCCAAATAGCAATCTGCCAAGGCTTGTTGGTCTTGGGCGGTGACGGCATCCGCAATTTGCGGACCAGCCACATGGAACACGTAACGGCATGGTAAGTTGTAGCCCTTGGTGACCTTCACTGGTTGGCGGTCGTAATTGGGTTGCTGTTTCAGTTGCAACAATTCATTCCGCATTTGAAAACCCGCCGCACTCATAATGATGTTATCAATGCAACTGTGGTTGGGTTCAAAACAACCTAAGTATTGGTCGTTGGCGGCATTGACAATCGCGTCGGCTTGCAGTGTGGTAATATCACCCTTGAAAAGTGCTATCCCGTTTACGAACGGCAAAGTGTTGACATCGACCACCCCTTTCTCGTCGCGTTCACGACTCAACAATTCGTCTTGCCACACGTAAAAATTTTTATCCATGCCGTCCAACGTTAAGCATTGATTGCACAGTCCACGGAACAATCGGCGGTCACTGGCATAATCGGTACCGTAACTAACCCGCACTTGCAAATGTGCGGTTAAGTTGTCTAACAACTGATTTAATAACTGCCTTTTTTCCATTTTCTCTCCCTACAATAAACTGATTTGCCAATCAATGTAACTGACTTGTTTGGCGGTAGTGATTTTGTCGTCCGCTTCTAATTCCCCAATCAAAAATGGTGATTGCGGATTGTGCCGTTTCAGATTGTTGATGACCGCCACTTTGTCCATGTTGGCATAACAATATTGGCACAAATGTCCGCAAGTATTATACGCACCAATATCTTGTCCCAAAAGACAATTACAAATCGTTCGCGCGTTGGGCTTTTTGGGCGGATTTAATTTGACCCCAAGCGCACGTTCAATCACGGCTTGGGTTTGGCAACCCGCAATGTCAATGCCAAACGCTGACAAATGGGTGCCTTCGCAACAAGTCCGTAACGTCATGCCGTTTTCTTGCGCGATTTTAACCAAGGCTTTGCCGAGTTCAATTTGTTCTGCTTTGGTGGGTGGCACGATGTTGGGCGCGTTGCGTTTCACTTTTTCGTACATATCAAGGAAACTTAACACGCAAGCATTGGTGTACCCTTTCAATGCCTTAGCGATTTTTGTAAACTCGCGAACATGGCGGTCAAGGTCGAAACCGTTACCATAGAACACGGGATCATAGCGCCAACCAATCGCGTTGACACCAACCCGTTGGGAAATTGTCTTGAAAGCTTCAATCACTTGGGCTTTGTCGGGCACATGGGGTTCAATGTCTTTGCCGTACGGCGTAATCGTCACAAACCAAAATTGGCGAAAGGCGTTAAGTTCGTCTAAATGTGGCAAAAGTGGCATGGGGTTTTTGGTGCAAAAGCAAAGACAATCCACGACCTTGGGATCTAACAAATATTTTGTTACTTGATGCGGATTATACGGATTGCGCACATACACAAAGCCTGCCCGAATGCGGTTCAAAAGCCACGGGGTATAAAAGGCTGGAATATCTGTGCGCATGCCGGTTGAAATGATCACTTTTACCTCATTGTTATTTTAGCATAAATTAAAAAGACAACAACTTGTTGCCTTCTATAATCTGCTAAATTTAGTAAACAATAGCATCTGTCGTTGTATAGTTTTCCAAAGAATTTTCTTTAACTTGAATGCAAATATATTTCATTCCGCAATCTTTGGATACAAAAATTTGTCTTTTTGCAGATGGTGCAATTTTCAGCCAATCACCAGCCTTTAATTCTACCTTTTCACCATCAATAGCAATGCTACCTTTGCCTTCTAAAACTCCATAGATTTCTTCATTTTGCTTGTGTGAGTGAACAAAAGGAATTGTTGTTCCCGCTGGAAGCATGTTGATACTAATTTCGGCACCAGTCAATTTTAATTGATCATGCAGTTCGGTGCGTGCTTCTTCCGTTACATTGATTTTGTTATAATTTTTCATAAAATTCTCCTTTTTATTTTTTGACAAACTTGACTTTTTTTGTTTGTCTGTGGTATCATAACACGCATACTTACAAATTGTGAATACGCACCTTTTTGTAACCTAATTTACTTTTGGTAAGTATGAAATTAAGGAGTTTTATGTTAAGAAAAGAAGAATTACCAGATTGTCCTGTTACCACAACTGTTGGACTTATTGGCAACAAGTGGAAGCCCTTGATTATCAGAAATTTAATGAAAGGCGCACAGCGTTTCAAATATCTTCAGTTTGGAATTGAAGGCATAAGCCCAAAAGTATTAACCGAAAATCTTAAACAAATGGAAGAAGACGGTCTTGTCAAGCGTGAAGTGTTTGCTGAAATTCCGCTGCGTGTAGAATATTCACTCACGGAACTCGGCGAAAAAATGCGTCCAATAATCAACGCCCTTGCCGATTTTGGTAATGAATATAAAAAATTATATCAACGAAAATAAAGACTTTCTACTTGTTTATGGAGCGGTGATACGTTGCCGCATATTGTTGCTTACTACTTGGTTTGGAGCGGGTGATACGTTGCTAACGCAACGTGTACCCTCTCCCCTTCGTGTTACTTTGTAACACTTCGTGGAGCGGGTGATCGGAATCGAACCGACGCTATCAGCTTGGAAGGCTGG
>CAZXAV010000065.1:0-5081 GCA_964638195.1 uncultured Prevotella sp.
GTGCGATTGAAAATATCGTAAAAAAATATGCTGCGGTTGCCGCCCCATTAAAAAAGATTAGTCCGCATAAATTGCGTTCAACTTATGGTACTAACCTTTATAAAGCCACCAACGACATTTATGTGGTGGCAGACGTCCTTGGTCATAAAGACATCAATACCACCAAAAAACATTACGCGGCAATCAGTGATGACATCCGCATTAAAGCCGCCGACATGGTCAAACTATAAATTATTTTTTGATAGTTTCGTCTAAATATGAACTGCTGATATCAGCAAGGAACATCATTAAACTTAATGGGAATTTTTTGAAAGCATCCGACAATGCAAAACTGCCGCCCATGTTACGTGCATCATATGGTCCCATGTGCCAGTTAATTGCCATGGCTTCTTCGCGGGATAATTTCATAAAGCCAGAAATGATGTAGACCGACTTTTCGCCATGTCCATATGGCAATTGGTCATCCACGGAATAATACGGTTCTTTGACCCATTCGCCATCGCGTTTGACATTACGATAGTCGACTTTATAAGTATTTGCTTTACAGACATCATGCAACAAAGCCACGACAGCCAAACTTTCTTCACTAACCGAGATTTGTTCGCTAGCCACGATTTTTTTCAAACGATGATAAACTTTTACCGAATGGTCAACCAAACCACCGTCGAAATTATTGTGAAATTTGGTTGATGCCGGACATGTGAAAAAGTCCGTACTTTCCAACCATTGCAACAACTTATCTGCTCCGTCGCGTTTAATGTTTTTACGGTAAATTGAAATAAATTCTTCCTTTGCATCCATATATACAGTTTACTGCAAAAACATACAATCACCAAACGAATAGAAACGGAAATGATTTTGTTTTGCGATTTCATAAAGTTCCAACACTTTTTCGCGACCAACAAATGCTGCCACCAACATCAACAAAGTCGACTTCGGCAAATGAAAATTCGTAATCAAGGCTGACACGACTTTGAAATCGTATGGCGGATAAATAAAGATGTCCGTCACGTCTGTAACTGCTTGAATTGCCCCATATTTAGCATAACAGCCTTCAAGAGTACGTAAACTGGTTGTGCCTGTGGCGATGATTCTACGCCCATCACGCAAGGCATCATTGATAATTTGTGCCGTTGATGCAGAGATTTGATAACGTTCTTGGTGCATGACATGTTGCGTAATATCGTCAACTTTAACGGGGCGGAATGTGCCTAAACCCACATCCAACACGACGGGGGCAAAGATAACTCCTTTCGCCCGTGCTGCCGCCATCAATTCATCGGTCCAATGTAAGCCCGCGGTTGGCGCCGCCGCACTGCCGTCAATTTTCGCATAAACCGTGTTATAGTTTTCTTTGGTCGCGTGCCCGTTTTGAATGTAATGCGGCAAAGGAATTTCACCGACTTGGTCAATGACAGCTTCCAAATTTTGTGCGCCGTCAACACAATCAAGCCGCATCACAGCACTACCTGCCACGGGGTCTTTACTAACCAAGGTTGCTTGTAACTGCCCCGCCACATCAACTACATCACCAATTTTCAAACGGCGCATTGGTTTGACCAACACTTCGTAATTAGTTAAATCAATTTTTTTTAGTAACAAAATTTCAATCTGCGCGCCAGTTATTTTTTTACCAAGCAAACGGGCTGGGATTACCCGCGTTTCGTTAATTACCACCACATCACCACGACGTAACAAAGATAATATGTCTTTGAATTTGTTAATTTGTGTCTGTGCAGTTTGGCGGTCATAAACCAACATCTGACAAGCATCACGCGGTTCCATTGGCGCGGACGCAATCATACTGTCAGGTAAATCATAATCATAATCAGACAAAGATGCCACATACAGTATATACAACAAAACTTAAACCATAAGCAAGCAACAAATTAATCAAGAAAACTTTGATACCCGTTTTACGTCCGCAATGGTGATTGATTGCGGTTTGTGCCGCCAAGCATTTGGGATACAACGTGAAAAAAGTCACCAAAGACAAAACCACTGGCAAAGTTAAGGAATTAACCACATTAGGGAAAAACAGCAAAACGGATACTGCCGCTTCTTTGGCAATGATGCCAAATAATAAAGCACAAATCAGCACGGGTTGGTTCAAACCAATCGGTGAAAATAACGGTGAAAAGACACCGCAAATTGCAAACAAAATTGATTGTTCAGAATCAGTTACAAATTTGAAGTCAAATGAAAAACGGGCTAAAAAGACGATGATAAACGCACTAACTGCAAAAGCAATTAAAATCTTTTTGGCAAAAATCAAGGTTTGTTTGAAAGTGTCCAATAAACATTGCCACAAATTTGGGAATGATAATTTTATCGTTTGCTCCAAATTGGGTGTGTGCGCAATTTTGGGGATAAACATGACCACTAAAACACCAAGCAAAATACAAAACAAATACACCACCAAAAGTGACCAAAACGGGAACCCTAACACTGTTAACAACAAAAAAGTCAATAATGG
The DNA here is from genome assembly GCA_964638195.1 of uncultured Prevotella sp. GTDB lineage: Bacteria > Bacillota > Clostridia > Christensenellales > UBA1242 > RGIG8050. The sequence continues at coordinate 2,477 of CAZXAV010000065.1, forward strand.
CAATTGGGCGGTACATGGAATCAAAGACAAGAAATACACCAACCGACTGCGTTGCGGATTATCACGGGCGGCACAAACTGCCATCGTGGTACAGTTAAAGGTTAAACATACTGGTAAAACATTGGTAATTGGTAAATGAAAGATACGTGCGATTTGTGCCAAAAGCCCACTTTTTTCCAGTAGTGCCAAAATAAAATACAAGATAAAAACTTGTGGGATAAACTCCACCAAAACACTCAAGATTTCCCATAAAGACGGCACACCAATGTATATTATTTAGGTGCGACAGTTTTGCGTTGTTTTGTGTACAGACGTGCAGTTTCAAATTGCTTATATAATGGTGCAATTAAGAACAACGACGAGTAAGTACCCGCAAACAAACCAAAAATAATCGGCAAGGCAAATTCAATTAAAGTTGACAAATTCATAATAAGGCTGATGATAGTTAAAACCAACAACGTTGCCAAGGTTGTTGTTACCGTCAAAATACTACGCCCTAGTGTGCGGTTGATTGAACTATTGATTATCTGTTCCAAAGTAAGATTATCGGTGTTATGCTTTTCAAAACTACGGACACGGTCAAAAACAACCAAACTGTTATTGATTGAATAAGCCATAACCGTTAAAATTGCCGCAATAAACGAAGCATTGATTTCAATTTGGAAAATTGCCATCAAAGCACAAATCATTAACACGTCATGTGCCAAAGCCAAGATAGTTGCCATTCCCGCCGTAAATTTGAAACGAATTAACATATAAATGATTAAGCCAGCCAATGCCGCCAGAATCGACCAAAAAACTATCATCACAGTTTCATTAGTCGTACTAGCTTGAATACTATCGGCAGAGTTCCAATCTTCTTCGTTGAAATATGATTGCAAGTCCGCAATAATATCTTGCGTATTTTCATCAGTATTAAATTTAATTGAAAATGTATTACCGCCACTGGTGCTTTGTTCTTTGGTAATGGTGTATTTGACATTTAAGGATTCCATTTTAGCTTCGATGTCGGCTTGGGAGTGTTCGCCGTCCGCATTCACACTGACAATCGTTCCGCCCGTAAATTCCAACCCCAAATTAAAGCCGAAGATTGCCAACATAATGATACCAAGCACCAAAATCACTACCGGCGCGATAAAGAACCAACGCCCATTACGTACAAAGTTGAAATTTGAATTTTTAATTTTTTCCATCAATTTCATTTTGCACCACCCATATTCAATTTGCGTTTTTGTGGCATAACGGGTTGGACATTGATTGCCTCATTATCTTTGTTTTGTTTCATTTTAATATTGGCATGACTGGCATTATCTGGATTGATATACAAATACAATTTTGCTAAACTACGGGTAATTACCAAACCGACAAACATTGAAATGGCAACACCCAAAGCCAAAGTGATAGCAAAACCTTTAATTGCACCCGAACTTAAAAAATACAAAATCAAACTGACAATAATTGTTGTGACGTTGGCATCCAAAATTGTAACGATTGATTTATTAAACCCAGAATGCACCGCTGCGGCAAAACGTTTGCCCGAACGATATTCTTCTTTGATTTGTTCAAAAATCAAAATATACGCATCAACCGCCATACCAATTGATAAAATGATACCGGCAATACCGGGCAAAGTTAATTGAATTGAGTCAATCAATGCCAAGAAGAAAACAAAGATAACCGTATAAATCACTAATGACAAATTGGCAATTAACCCAAGGTCACGGTAAACCACGGTCATTAACACAAATATCAGCACTAAACCAATTGCTAATGCAATCAAGCCCGCCATAATTGCCCCTTCACCCAAGGTCGCAGGGATGTAACTCATCTCACTGACGTTTAAACCGACCGTATATAATCCCGACTCAATTTGCAATGCAAACGATTCCGCACTTTCCTTCGTATACGAACCAGTAATTAAAACTTTTCCGTCTGAACCCAAAGTGCTAGCATTTTCGGACGAAATCTGTGGTGCACTGATTAACGATTTATTGGAAAAAATTGCCATGTATTGCCCACCAGCATCTTTGACTTTTTCACGGAATTTGGCTTTGCCTTCGTTCGTGAACGATAATTGAATCGCATAATTGGAAATGTTTTCTGGATCAGAAACCACTTTCACCCCAGAAATGCCATCACCAGTTAAGAAGATTTTACTGGTATCGGTCGGGTATGATGGGTTGCTATCACTGCCCGGTTCCAAAAACTCAATGTTCGCGGGTGTACCAATCGCGTCCATAATTTCTTCGGTATCCTTCATACCCGGAACTTCAATCCGAATTTTATAATTTGGTGCAGTACCTTGCGAATAAACATTCGCTTCCAAATAACTTTTTTTTGATAATGTATTTTGGATACGATTGACAGTTGCCTTAACTTCGGCATCTAAATTAGTGCTATTCTCCGATGGAGTAACCGTGTAAACCGCCAACACACCACCATTCAAATCAATTCCCATTTTGTTTTTAATGGCTTGATAGCAACCGACATATTTGGTCTTAGTAAACGGAAAAGTAAATTCAGCAAAACACAGCACCACCGCAAGAGCAACGATGACACAAATTACGCAATATTTAATAATTGCCTGTGTTTTATTCATATAAGT
>CAZXAV010000066.1:0-5077 GCA_964638195.1 uncultured Prevotella sp.
TTCGCCTTGCAAGCCCCGTGGTTTTAAGACCGTGCCAATGGCAACCAACATTACTTGAATTCCTTCACTTGTTTGGTAATCATGGCAATAAAGTCATTTAACGGCATTTGACCCAAATCTTGACCTTCGCGTGTACGCACAGCCACAGTGTTCGATTCTTGCTCTTTTGCACCAATAATCAAACTGTATGGAATTTTTTTCAAAGTGGCTTCACGGATTTTCAAACCAATTTTTTCGTTACGCAAATCGGTTACCGCACGGACATCTGCCGCTAACAAAGCACGTTTGACTTGTTCACAATATTCATCTTGCGCGTTCGTAATGTTCAAGATCCGAACTTGGGTTGGTGACAACCAAACTGGCAACGCACCTTTGGTTTTTTCAATCAACATCGCCAACGTACGTTCATAGCAACCAATCGAAGAACGGTGAATCAAATATGGTTTGGCTTTTTTGCCGTTTTCGTCAATGTAGGTTAAACCGAAACGTTCCGCCAAAGCGAAGTCTAATTGAATCGTAAATAAGGTATCTTCTTTGCCGTAAGTATTCTTGGCTTGGATATCAATTTTAGGTCCATAGAAAGCCGCTTCGCCGTCCGCTTCCACAAACTTCAAATGGTTACGCACTAAGGCTTGACGAATTTCTTCTTGGCTCCATTTCCAAGCATCGGGCAAATCAATGTATTTGTCTTTATTTGCGGGATCCCATTTTGACAAACGAATGGTGACGTCATCTTTCATGTTCAACACGCCCAAGAAATAATTCGTCAAATCCATACATTCGTCCACAACTTGTTGAATTTGGTCAGGACGCACAATGATGTGTCCATCACTCAACGTGTATTCACGTAAACGAATTAAACCATGCATTTCACCACTGTTTTCATTACGGAATTGTTTTGCGGTTTCAGCATAGCGAATCGGCAAATCTTTATACGAACGTAATTCACTGCGGTACAATAAAATGTGCATTGGGCAAGTCATGGGACGTAATGCCATTAGGTTTTCGTCCAAAACTTCGTCACCGATTAAGAACATCGAATCTTTATAGTGTTGCCAGTGTCCACTGACTTTGTATAAATCGTTTTTCGCAAACGACGGAGTTTTAACGTGCAAATAACCGCGACGGATTTCTTCGTCTTCCACGAAACGTTGCATGATACGCAAAATGGTCGTACCCGCTGGCGTAAACAACGGCAAACCTTGTCCTACCAATTCCGACGAAGTATAGTAGCCTAATTCGCGACAGATTTTATTGTGATCACGTTCTTTAACTTCTTCTTGCCATTGGTTGTATGCTTCCAATTCACTGCGCTTGGCGAACGCTACCCCGTAGATGCGGGTCAACATTTTATTCTTTTCATCACCACGCCAATAAGCCCCAGTAATTTGGGTCAACTTGAACGCTTTGATTTTGCTCAAATGTTCGACGTGTGGACCAGCACACAAATCGGTAAAGTTCCCCATGGTGTACATTGAAATCGTTTGACCTCTGGGAATGTCTTGCAATAATTCGGCTTTATAAATTTCCTTATTCTTGTTGATTAAACGTGAAGCTTCGGCACGCGTAACTTCTTTGCGTTCCACCTTAAAATCTTCTTTAATGATACGTGCCATTTCCGCTTCAATTTTCGGCAAGTCTTCATCTTTGATTGGTGTTGCAAAATCAAAATCGTAATAGAAGCCCGAATCCGTAGCCGGTCCAATTGCCAATTTGGTATTCGGGTAAATGTTTTTCACGGCATACGCTAACACATGAGCAGCCGTATGGTTTAAGATTTTATCCATAGCAAACATTATAACACGAAATCTAAATAAATCAAATAGCAAAACTTTATTTCGTCATGCCTATTTCGGTTTGGGTTCGCAGACGTGACAAGTCGATAGTTTCGCTCTCATTAGCTATCTTTCCATTGACATCAAATTTACGCAGATAATCAACCTTGGTTAAATGATGCGTTTTATCAAAATTAAAATTGATACGGCATTCTTCAAAGATAGGAGCACAACTCTTTTGCGATTTAGTAACCGCCGCTTGACCAAGTTTAGAATTAGATTCACTTAGAAAGAACAAATTCTCATCCGTAAAATGAATAGTAGTAAATAATTCCTTTGCACGACTATCTTCATGAAAGCAAATTATCGAGCCGAATTCACCGGCACTTTTATGCAGAGAAACACTGCATTTGACAACTCCACCCTTTTTAATTTTTTCGTATGTCGCGACATGTTGGTGTTGATTTGGTGAAGATGGTGTTCTGTCAATGAGTCGATCACCAATAAATAAATCTTGGTATATCTCTTTAACTTTTGATAAGTCTTTTTTGATACCGTGATGCTTCGTAATATCGGCGAATTTCGCAACCGTTGTCATCCGTTGACGGATGGTTTCATAATCACGCCCATTGGATCTTAAAGCATATTTCACAAAATCAGCTAAATGCTTAAAACTCTGTACTTTCAACCCCTTTGGATCGGTCTTGATTTGATGTTCTAACTTCATAACTTATTATACCACTGCTTATTTGTATTTCGATACTGGCTTTATCTTGTCATGCCAGTTTGGTTTCGGTTTTTTACCATATCCATCATTTGGCTGCGATTCCAATTAGCACTTTCACTACTACAACGATAGTAAGAATATTGAGTGATTTGATTTGTCTCATCAAAACCGAATTCATAGTTGACTTGATCACGAGCGTAATTGTTATAACTGAGATTTTGTTTATCAAACTTTTGACCAAGATCAATACTATATTTACTTTCCAAGGTTAAATGGTTGTCCGAAAAATTTAACGTGGTTAAATCTTCTTTTTCATGACCATTCGTCATAGTAGTTTTTCCCATTAACTTCAACATCATACCTGATTGATCAATACCTTTCTGCACCACAACTTTGCACGCCGCTTCATTCTCAGTAAAATTTTGGTTTTCAAACTTAATCGCACATTCATCTGGCAAGAACTGTAAGTTGCTAACTTTTGTATTACCGACAAATAAGGCTTGGTAAATTTCTTTAATTTCCGACAAGTCATTGTTATTCGCGAATTGCATCACCGACGCCATTTGTTGTTGGATTGTTTCGTAATCACTGCCGTTGACTTGCCAAGCCCAACGCACAAAATCAGCCACGTTCTCAAACTTCTTTTCTTTTAAGCAGTCTGTATTGATAATAATTTGTTTTTTTAATTTCATGCCCACAGCATAACATAATCAAAATTGCATTTCAAGACCCAGAGCAATTTTTGTTTGACAATTTTGGGGTTTCCCGTCGAACGAAAAATAATTAAATCCGCGTTGAATTACATAGACTAGGATTATGGAAATTTCTACTGATGAACGATTTATATCTTGTCTTGAACATTTGGCACAAAAATACCATGGTACTGTGCAGCAGATTGATTCACGCTATGTTTTGAACTTAAATGCCCGCGTTGACCGTTACCAATTATTCGACAGTATCGTCAACCAAATTGTTACCACGATGAAAGCCTATTATTTACAAAGCAAGATTAAAATCAAAAACAACACCTTGATTAAAGTGCTAATCAACTATGACAAAAAATCCGATACCGTCATTGCTGGGTCTTTGTTTCAATTATCACCCAAATTGTTGTTAGATTCCATTTACGATTTTTGTTTAACCCGCTTGAAATGCCGTTGGGACGAAGTCATTCAATTGGTCAACGAAAACTACCTACAATTAACCCAAACCGTTTTGTTTAATGAATTATTACGCTTCTTGATTTTGAATATGGATTACCGCATTCCCGAAGCCCATGTCATGGTCATTGACCACCACACAACCATTTGCGACCAGAAGTTACAACCACTGCCCCAAATCGACGAAGACATTGTCAATGCTTTAATCGAAGTTGCGCCACGTCAAATTTTTATTCACACCGATACAGATTTAGCCAGTGACGTCGTCGAACGGATTGAAACTTTATTTCCAAACTGCGTTTGCATTGAATACAACGCAGTGTTATAATGCGTCATGCGAACTTATCACGTAAGAGTTTTTAACGAAACCCAAACCACTAAATTTGACAGTGACATCACCGACTTGAAACCTAATGAATATGTCATTGTGGAAACGCCGAGCGGTGCTGAATGGGGCGTGGTTGCAAATGACGGTATTGATAAAAAGAATCACGAACCCAACCATGCACAAATTTTCCGCCGTGCCACAGCCAAGGACCAAAGCCAAATTAACTTGTTATTAAAGTCGGCACAATTCGCCCAAGAGAAAGCCACCGCCTTAGCGGAACAATTAAAATTGGACATGAAAATTATGTCCGCCCATTACACGTTTGACGCCAGCAAAGTCGTAATTGACTTTTCGGCGGAACAACGCGTTGACTTCCGCGAATTGGTACGTAACTTAGCCAGTGCCTTACGCACACGCATTGAATTACGCCAAATCGGGGCACGTGACGAAGTGAAAGCCATCGGGGCTTTGGGTCCATGTGGTCAAGAATGTTGCTGCAAACGTTTCTGCCATAACTACCCCGACGTTTCGATCAAAATGGCGAAGCAACAAAATTTGTCCTTAACCCCAGAAAAGATTAACGGCATTTGCGGACGCTTAAAATGTTGCTTGTCATACGAACGAGAAAAATGATAAACTGGAATAGAAATCCAATTAACAAAGGAGTAAATAATCATGAGATGTCCAAATTGCGGTTCACACGATAACAAGGTTGTCGACAGCCGAACCAATGATAATTCCAATTCAATTCGCCGTCGTCGCGAATGCTTAAAATGCGGTAAACGTTTTACCAGTTACGAAACGATTGAACGCGTATCGTTGTTGGTAATTAAAAGTGATGGTAGCCGCCAATCGTTCGATACCCAAAAGATTAAAAACAGTATTATTGCCGCTACGGGTAAACGTCCAGTTTCCATGAAACAAATTGATAACATTGTGGAAAGCATTGAAATGCAAATTGCCAACACCGCTATGGGTGACCAACAAGAAATTGCCAGCAGTGTCATCGGTGATATGGTGATGCAAGAATTGAAAAAGATTGACGAAGTGGCTTACATTCGCTTTGCTGCCGTTTACCGCCAATTCA
>CAZXAV010000067.1:0-5022 GCA_964638195.1 uncultured Prevotella sp.
TTTACAACACAAGTTACACGATTTTTCAAAACTAAGCATAATTGATTCCGGGGTGGCGGGTGTTTGCCACTGGTCAGTTGGCAATGATTTTCCCTTAGCACAATACCCCTTGCACCAACGGTTCAAATCGCATAAACAATACGAACGATTCAAAGAAGATAACTTCACAATCCGTGCATAGGTGCTGTGGTAAATTTCGTCCAGCTCTCCATCACGCAAGATGTTGCCAAACGGCACGACAACAGCACAACATCCTTTGATGGAATTACTCGTCGCAACCCTAATGTCTGTCTCCAAAAATGTACACTGAATCTTCTCATTGATTGGGGCTGACAAAACATACAACAACAATTCAGATGGTTTCAATTGCCGTAAATATTCTAAATGCCCCTTGCGAATTTTCGAGATATTACGTCGGAGTCTGACACTTTCTTTCGCACGCACAGCCACTTGCCACACGCCCCGCAAGTATTGTTGGACAAATTGTTTAATGCGACTCTTGAATGTTTGGCGTGTGGTTTTAACTTCACTTTTTTGATTATGTGGAAAATCATTGGCATGGCGTTCACGATTAGCATAATATGCTTCGTCGATTTTTTTACAAATGTCATCCAAATATTGTAGGTTGGTAGCTGCTGCACGCCGTACTGCGCGGGTGACCAAACCACGACTTCTACGTTTGAATTCGCAGACATAAATTTGGCAAGCGCGGTATTGATCAAAATTTTGCTTGGTTAGTTTTTCCGCAAGCGAATAATCTTTGACATCCAAAACATACGCGATTTGTTGACAAATGCGTACGTTACCAACAAATAAAGTACTTTGCTTTGGTTGTTCCATTTTCAATTTTAGTTTACAAATTTTACGGACCCCACGTCAAATAGAACGGTGTTGTTTTTGTTCCCGTTCGTAACGTTGGCGGTAATAACGTTCAGATGCGTCAATGTAACGTTGAATTCTGGTTAAATTCACAATGGGGTCATGGAAAATTGGATCTTGTAATACGCACCATAAATGATAATCCAAATAACAATTATCAATAATTAGTCCTTGTTCAACTAAATCATCTGCGGAAATATTTTTTGATTTATGTAGGCGTTGAAACTGGATACTGTCAACACCGAGTGATTTCCCTAAGCGAACAAAAGCGGGTATTTCGCGGAAGTTATCCCGTTGCACCACAAAGTTCAACCCAAATTTACGAATTTGCTTGCGACGATGTAAATCAGCCAACATCTTCAAGTTCTTCATTAACAGATTAAAATTCGCACCACGCAACTTTTGGTAAGTTTCCGCCGTTGCCGCGTCCACCGAAATGTTAACATCAATTGCGGTATATTTCCCTGCCAATAGATGCCAATTGCTTTCATTGAACAATATCCCATTGGACAAAATCGTGATTTGTTGCCGTTGCAAATCTGTAGTCCATAATTGACGGTAATACGGGCTGTAAAAAACTTCTCCCATGCCAGCCAAGCATAATGATTTGATTTGTTCTAACCATCCCGAACGTAATAATTTTGAAACCATTACGCTTGTTTGTTCTTGTGTTTTTTCGTCCATCACATACGGTTCTGCTCGACACGATTTACAACATAGATTACATAAACGATCAAACCCTAACGTCATTGACGTTGGTACAAGACCAGTTTCCCATTTTATACTTGGCAATGGCTTTTTGTCTGCGCAATACCCTTTACACCAATTATTCAAATTGCACAAACAATACGAACGATTTAGTGAAGATAATTTCACAATCCGGGCATAGGTACTGTGATAAATTTCGTTCAATTCCCCATCGTACATCAGATTACCAAAGGGAACCACCATACTACAACAGCCTTTAACATTACCGCATTCATCGATATTGATATTTTTTTCCAAAAACGTGCACTGAATTTTTTGATTCGGCTTAGCTTGCAGCACATAAACTAATAATTCCGATGGTTTCAAACATCGCAAATAACTCATATTATTTTTAATTTGATTAAGCTTTTTGTTTCTGTAATTTCGTCTTGCTCGACGTTGTCGTACCAAAGCACATTGATGTTTAATCGCAATTTGCACGCGCAACACCACATGCCATGCTGCCCGCAAAGGGTTTTTCAAGCCACGGATAATCCGCCGCCACAGTGGTTGTTGCACATACTCATTGCGTTGCACCACGGGTTCAGTTGTCGTTTTGTTTGTTGTGGATAATGCTTTAACATGGCTTGCATGATTGGTATGGTGTTTGCGATTAGCAGCATACTCTTCGTCAACCGCACGACAAATGTCGTCTAAATATCGGATGCTTAGTTGGTTGCTGACCTTATCTTTCAATTTCACCAACTTGTGACTTTTGCGCTTGAAGTCACAAACATAAATTTGGCAATCACGGTATTGCTGCCAATTTTGCTTGGTTAATTTTTTTGCGAACGCATAATCGCGGATGTCCAACACGTACGCAATTTGTTGACAAATGCGGGCTGCGCCGACGAATAAAGTTTTCTGCTGTGTTGCCGTGGTTGTTGTCATTTTCATTTACAGTTTACAAATGATTTATTTATCAAGTCAAACAGAACGCCTACTTTTGTGCTTGTTCCTCACGTTGACGATAATGGCGTTCCGCTGCTTCAATGTAACGTTTCAGCCCTTTTAAGTCCACAATGGGGTCATTAAAAATCGGGTCTTGTAACACACACCACAACTCATAATCCAGATAATGATTATCAATAATTAAACAATGGTCGAGAAATTCACGCCGCGTAAAAGTTCCAAAATTGTTCAAACGTTGAAACTGAACAAAATCCACACCAAGTGATTTCCCTAAATGCACGAAAGCGGGCATCTCGCGGAAGTTATCCCGTTGCACCACAAAGTTCAACCCAAATTTACGAATTTGCTTGCGACGATGTAAATCAGCCAACATCTTTAAGTTCTTCATTAACTGGTTAAAATCCGCACCACGCAACTTTTGGTAGGTTTCTGCCGTTGCCGCGTCCACTGAAATGTTGACATCAATCGTGGTATATTTACCTTCCAATAATTGCCAATTATCTTTATTGAACAATGTCCCATTAGATTTGATTTCAATTTGTTGCCGTTTTAAGTCCGTAGTCAACAGTTGCCGATAATTTGGACTGTAAAAGACTTCCCCCATACCAGCCAGCACCAGTTTCTGTGCTTGGTCCAAATATCCCGAACGGAGCAATTTTGTAGCAAACATTGTTGTTTGCTGATGAGCAAGATCATTCATCACGTACTGCTCAACCCGACATGATTTACAACACAAGTTGCATGAAAGGTCAAAACTCAACACAAGCAAATGCGGAAAATTGTTTGTTGCCAGTGCTTTCTCCTGTGACGATTTTTCTTTGGTGCAATACCCCTTACACCAACGGTTCAAATCACATAGACAATACGAACGGTTCAACGAAGACAACTTCACAATGCGTGCGTACGTGCTGTGGTAAATTTCATCTAACTCGCCATCACGTGTCAAATTACCAAAGGGCACGACCGCACTGCAGCACCCCTTAATGGAACCATATTCATTCAGCAACAGATTTGATTCCAAACGCGTACACTGAATCTTTTCATTGATTGGGGCCGACAAAACATACAGCAACAACCCAGACGGCTTCAAACATCGTAAATATCCTAAATGTCGCTTGGGGATTTGTTTTTGTTGGTTGTGTTGTGTATAGTACTTTCCCGAAATAATGCGTCGATATTCGATAGTTCCTTTGATACGTTGCGCCACATACCATACTACGCGTAAGTGTTGTTTGATAAAGTGTTTAAGGCGGCTCTTAAATGTTTTGTGTATCGAGTTAAATTTGACATTCGGCAAATCGCTAGCGTGGCGTTCACGGTTGGCAAAATATTCTTCGTCGATTTTTTTACAAATATCACCCAAATATTGAATGTTACTTGCTACTGCACGACGTACTTCACGGGCGACCAAACCACGACTTCTGCGTTTGAATTCACAGACGTAAATTTGGTAATCACGGTATTGGTCGAAATTTTGCTTGGTTAGTTTTTCGGCGAATGCGTAATCTTGGATGTCCAAAACGTACGCGATTTGCTGACAAATGCGGGCTGTGCCGACGAATAAAGTTTTCTGCTGTGTTGCCGTGGTTGCTGTCATCAAATCACCAACCACAAAAACGCGTAACCGACCGCCAGACTGGTCACAATCAGCCAACTGACCACGAACAGTTTTTCGCGCCACAGTCGTTTTTGGCGGAGCAAGAAAATAATGCCCAAGCCCGCGTTCACGCACAAACCGCCGAGCAACGCACCGAAACGCAAGCCCCCGACCAAGTACAGTTCGGTCAGCACCACACTGGCGGCGCAGTTCGGAATCAGTCCGACCACCACCGCTAACAACGGTTGCAACCAGATACTGGCACTTAAAAATTCCGCCAAACGGTCTTGCCCAACCCAAATGTCCGCCACGCAACCGAACAGCAAACTGACGACAAAAATGAACACCCAAATTTTCAGACTGTGCAGCAACGGGTGCTTCCAATCAAAATGTTTGCCCGTCATGCTGTGGTGGCAACAACCATCGTGCAAACTGGGTTCTGCATGGTGTTCGTCGGCGTGTTCCGCGTCGTGCCCGTCTGCGTCATGCGCTTCAACTGCCACCATGGGCACGGCACTGACCGGTGCGGTCGTCGCACGACGGAAAAACCAACGATAACACCAATTGGCGGCATAACCCACCACAACTGCGATCACAATCTTTGCCGCGATTAAAATCACCACGGACAACCAACTTTGCGGATGGGCAAGCAACAACGGCAAGGCTTCATCGTTGGTCGCGATAAAGACCGCCAGCAACGCACCAACGGGAATCATGCCTTGCGCGAACAAGTCGGTTGCCACCACGGAAAAACCGCATTGAGGCACCGAACCCACCAAAGCCGCCAACACGGGGCTAGCTTTGCCGCGTAACAGCCGATTCTTTTGCAACTTGACCGCCCACTTAAATTCAATGAACTCAATCAAAAAATACACTGCCAACAAAAT
>CAZXAV010000068.1:0-5010 GCA_964638195.1 uncultured Prevotella sp.
CAACAGTTGGACATTGATTACACATCTTTGGTACCTCCTACGTTTAGCATACGTAACGGTCACCCAGAATGTGCAAACGTAACTTAGGCGGTTTTAACGGCGTGTTGGCGGCTGTGTTCCGCAATGACCGCGGTGGTGATGTTGTACGCCAGAATTTGTTGGTAAGCCGTGGATTGTAATAATTTGCGTTCATTGGGGTTGGTTAAAAAACCACATTCAATTAAGACGGCAGGGCATGGCGAATGTTCCACCAAATTAAAATCGGTCGGTTTGACTTTCTTGTAAATCGGCAAGCCGCTGTCATTGAACTGATTTTGAATCGCGGTGGCGTAATCTTGACTGCCAGCGGTTTCGTTGGCGTAAAAACATTGCAGTCCGCTGACCGAAGTCAAGGGGTAGGTGTTTTGGTGAATGGAAATCACCAAGTCGGGGTTTAGACTGCGAATCTTTTCACGCCGTTTCGCCATGTCTTCCACCTTTTTATTGCGGGCGTAGGGCGAATTCAAACTCTCACTGTCGACACGGGTCAAGGACACCGCACAACCGTGGTTACGTAATTCTTGTTCCAAAATTTTGACAATCTGTAAATTCAGCCCGGCTTCGCTGACTCCGTCGACACATGCGCCGTTGTCCAAGCCACCATGCCCGGCATCTAAGACCACATGAAACTGTTCTGGGGCAATGACCGCGGTGGTGACTTGTGTCGAGTCCAACCAGAGCCCTAAACCCAGTACGATAAAGCATAAACTAATTGCTAAGTAACGGATTTCTATGTATATTAAAATTGCATGCCTAAAATGCAGAAATACCATTTCCAACGGGGATTGGCCAAAGATTTACTTGTGGCCGCTTTCTTTTTTAGTCTGCAAGAAATCTTAAATACCGTTTATCCGTTAGTCTTAAAAAATTTGGTAACCGAAAAAATTGAAAATGATACGGGTGAATTGCCCGGCATCGGTAACTTTTTAATCAGTGCGGCAATCGTTTTAGGCTTGTTGATTATCGTCTTTTTTGTTTCGCTTTATGCACGCAATCGGGTTAGTGTTTACGGGGCTAAATGCCGTCGCAATGCCCGTAGTATGTTGTACGAAAAAATGACACGGGTGCCGACCGCGGTGTTGTACGAATATGGGACCAGTAAATTTTTGTCGACCATGATGGAAGATACGAATTGGGTCAAATACCGCCACGAACAATTTTTGCAAGCCGCGATTTATTTCGTGGTGACAATCTTAGGTAGTTGCGTTTTAATCATGACGTTATCACCAATTTATGTTTTGTTCATTATCGGTGCGGTAGCGGTCGAAATTGGTATTTTAATGATTCACCGTGTCATTATTAACAAGCACATGCCCGCGGCGGTGGATGCTTATGATAAATCGTTTGTGGCAACACGCGAAAGTATTGCGGGGGCACGCGATATTCGTTTCTTAGGTAAGCAAGCCGAACGTTCCGCGGAAGCCGCACGTCAAAACAAAGCCTTAACCCGCGAAATTTTTGACATTGACCAATCCAAACACATTTTTGAATGTACCAATAACATCGTTTTCGGAATTGTCACGTTTGGCATTATTTTGTTCGGGGCGTTGTCTTATGACGGGGTACATTTGGCGGAACAGTTGGTCATTGTGAACACGGTTTTGCAATACATTACACTGTGTACCTCAGCCACACTCAGTATTTTCAAATTGTTGATTAACCCCATGACCCGTGGTCGCGTGGCGTACGAACGGATTGACCAGTTCATGCAATTACCCGAAGAAGACATCGACAACGGTTTAACCCAACTGGATACCGAATTTGGCAGTTCGTTGGTGTTGTACCAAGTCAGCCACCGTTTCTGGAATGGTCGTAAAACGATTGAGAGTTTATCCATGGAATTGAAAAAAGGCAAAATTGTGACTTTCTGCGGGGAAGTGGGGGCAGGTCGTACGACGTTAATTAAAATCTTGTTACGGTACATTGAACCCACAACGGGGGTGGTGTTGGTCAACGGGATTAACATTAAAGAAATTAACAAGCGTTACTATCGTTCCAAAATCATTTCCTACTGTCCCGCCTATCCCGAATTTGTCCCCGGTACGGTGCGTGATAACATTCGTTTGTTCAATCCCGATGTGACCGATGAACAAATCTTGGCAACGTTCAATGAAATCGGGGCGTCTAATTTAGCCGTGTTGCCGTCGTTTTTGGATACGCCATTGTCGGTGCGTTCGCAGTTGCCCCAACACGTCAAGAGTTTAATCAATGTGGTGCGTTGTATTTTGAAACCCGCGGAATTTTATGTCTTTGACGGCAGTTTCATCAATTTGCCCGACGATGTGGTGCAAAGTGTTTTACATAAACTGCGTGTGGAAAACAAAGCGTGTGTGTTCACCACCATCAATCCCGAAGTTTGCGAAAAATCCGATGAAGTGTTCTTTGCCAAAACCGACCACAGTTATGTCAAAGGCACGCATGCTACTTTGTTGGCGGAAAACCAAGAATATGCCGAATTCTTTATGAAAGCGGAACAAATGGAGGCAAAAGCATGAAAACGCCACGTAAAAAGTCCGTCTTTATGCGCGCTATGGCGTACTTCAAACCGTTGAAGTGGCGAATTTTGATTGTGATTCTGGGTGGTATTATCGGAATTGCGTTGTATTCGTTTATGCCGGGGTTGACCGCTGATGCGTTAGACACGTTTGAAGCATGGGGACTGAACCACGATTTATCGGTGGTGTTGAAACCGTTAATTTTGTATCTGATTCTATGTATCTTGTCGGAAACATTCGCACTGGTTTGTAAATGCATTATCATCAATTACGAATATAAAGTTACTTTGGGTATCATGGACGATGCGCGCCGTAAATTGGACGTGGTGCCGTTGTCCTTTATCGACCAATTTGAAGTCAGCAAAACCACGCACCAAATCGCGGTGGGACGTCGACTGTTGCAAGAGTGTTTGTCCATGATTTATCAAATTTGCCGTACCGTGTTCTTCTTTATTTTGAACATTGTCATGATGCTGTCTTTGAACGTCACATTAAGTTTGTTGGTCATCATTTCGTTGCCAGTAACTTTGATTATTGCACAAATCGTGGTTAAGAAGACCCAAAAATTCTACACACGGAAAGAAGAAAAGAACGGTAAAATTTATGAATTTACCGAACAGCATGCGACTTTACACGGTTTCTTCCAAGAGAACGGGATTGCGGGGGACGATGAATTCAAATCAATTAACGGTATCAGCGGTATCGTTGGTGTGGATACCGTGGTCGGCTTAAACGAAACTTACATCAGTTTTCTTTCCAATTTCATGTATTTGGCAATCACCGTGGTGTTCGGTATTTTGGCACTGAACGGGGCATTGTCCATGGCAGACTTTGCTATTTTGCCCGCGTTCTTGTTGTACAGTTCCCGTTTCTTGTCCAATACCAAAATCATTACCACCGCGTCAAACATTATCCAACCGACCGAAAGTTACGCCAAAGTCTTTTTCGGAATTTTGGATTGTCCCGATGACGTTACCGCCAATGAAGATGTCAACATAAAAAAAATCGACGGCAGTATTGTGTTCGATCATGTTTCGACCGATAAAGTCAAAGATATTTCGTTTGAAATTCCTTTCGGCAGTACCGTGGCATTCTTGGGTGAGGATAGTGGGACAGGTTCAACGATTGTGAATTTAATGACAAAATTGGAATTGCCCAAAAGCGGTCAAATCAAAGTCAACGACATTGACCTTGCCCGTATCCGCAGTAAGAAATTCTACGAACGGGTCGGGATGTGCTTTGACCGTCCGTTCTTGATTGATGCGACGATTGCCGAAAACATCATGTACGGGGTGGGAAAGACTTTGCCCGAAAACGTGATTCAAGCCACCCAAATGTTTGGCTTCGACCAATTCATTCGGACTTTGCCCAACGGTTACAACACCCGTTTGACCGAAAACACCGTGATTTTGACCAATGCGGAACAGCAAGCGGTCAATTTGGCACGCACAGTCTTGCATGCACCCGATTTGTTAATTTTGAACCATGCTTTGAATTGTTTTGATACCGCCAGCGAAAAAAAGTGCAATGATGTGATTATCAACAAATTCAAAAACCGCACCCGTGTGTTTGTCACAACCCAAGTTAAGACCATTCAAAATGTCGACCGCATTTACGTTTGTAAAAATGGACGCATTGTTGAAGCGGGTACGCACGCAGAATTGATGGCGTTACAAGGTGAATATTACCGCCGTTATAACAGTTAATTCAATGGCGTTTTAACTAATTTTACCGCAGCATTGTTTGTATTTTTTGCCACTGCCGCAAGGGCATGGGTCATTACGTCCGACCTTTTTCAAATTGACGTTGGCGGGCATCACAGGACTTGGTGCTGGTTTAGGTGCTTCTTGGCGTTCAATCCGCACTTTGAACAAGAACATCGCGGCTTCGCTGTTAATGGCTTCAATCATTTGGTTGAACATGCCAATGGCTTCCCGACGGTATTCCGCCAAGGGGTCTTTGCCGCCGTAACCACGCAGACCAATGCCGTTGCGTAAATTCACCATAGCGTCGATGTGGTCAACCCATTTCTTGTCCACGATGGAGAGCAGTACATCGCGTTCAAACGCATCGAAGTTGAAACCTTCGGCTTTTAACTTTTCAATTTTGGCTGCGTATTGTTCGTTGACCGCATCCAAAACCATTTCGTAAACGTCATTGAAACTGGCTTTGTCGGTGTTTTCTTGGTCCAGGTATTCGGTTTTCGTGCCAAACAATTTGTCGGACAAGACTTGGTTGGCTCTTTCCAAATCCCATTCGGTGTAGTGGCGCATGGGGTCAATGGCTTGGCTGACAACACTGTAAACCAAGTCGGGGAAGCACTTCACGATTTGTTCGTGAACATTTTCGCCGTCCAAAATTTTGTTGCGTTCACCGTAAATGACGGTACGTTGGTCGTTCAAAACATTATCGTATTCAAAAGTCACACGGCGGCTGTCGAAGTAATAACCTTCTACACGTTTTTGCACGCGTTCAA
>CAZXAV010000069.1:0-4808 GCA_964638195.1 uncultured Prevotella sp.
AAGGCAGTTCGGGTTGCGTCAAAACCGACAAGACTTTTTACACCATGTTTGACATTGTCGACCATTACGGCACGGACGACAACTTTGACATTTACCGCGTCGATGTGAAATACAACCGCAAACGGTTTGTTGCCAAAATGCAAGAAGCCGACTTACCGGGCAAAGAAATTTACGCCCCGTTCTGCTTCGGCATTGAATTTGACAACCCCAATCAAAATCAGGAGGACACCAATGAACGATAAAATTAAAGAAATTGCCGAAAAATTTTTGGCAGAAGAAAACATCCCGACCAAGACCGCCATGTTAATGGCAAGTTTGGGTTTGACCAAAAACGTGGGTGACATTGCCGACATTGCGTACGGCATCAATTTCAACCAACACCCTTACAACGAAGAACGCCAAAAACAAATGGTCGACTACTTGGGTTACGTCATGTTGAACTGGCAAATTTTGGCACTCAGCACGGGCTTAAACGCGGACGAAATCGCGAAACGTTTTGCGGCAGAATGGCTGACCAAACGCACGGGTAAGGCTTCGATTAAAGATTT
Organism: uncultured Prevotella sp.; assembly: GCA_964638195.1. Taxonomy (GTDB): domain Bacteria; phylum Bacillota; class Clostridia; order Christensenellales; family UBA1242; genus RGIG8050. The sequence continues at coordinate 549 of CAZXAV010000069.1, forward strand.
GTTGAAACACTTGAAAGCCAACGTTCGCACCGCGGAAGCCCAAGCCCCGACTGCAACCGCCCCGACCAACGGTAGCCCCGTAACTAACCGTACCACCACGACCGAAACCACGACAGCCAAAACGACCACCGCAACCCGTCCAACCATGGCACAACAACCATCCTTGAACCGTAAACCGACGCCCGATTTTTCGCGTCAAATGTAATTAAAACCAACTGCCAATTAACAAGCCGCTGCCCAAGATTAACAAATAAACCGCGAACCAACGCAGGTCAATTTTGCGGGTCAAATTCAGCATGAACTTAATCGCAACAATGCCCGACACGAAAGCCGTCACAAAGGCTAACACGATACTGCCAACGCCCAAATTTTGCACACTGCCACCCCGTAACAATTCGTACAGCAACGATGCCAAGATAATCGGAATTGACATCAGGAACGAAAAGTCGGTCGACTCCGCGGACGACATCCCCGTCAACCGCCCCGTGGTAATCGTCAGCCCACTGCGTGATAACCCCGGCACGACCGCCACACCTTGCGCCAAGCCCATTGCCACGCACTGCCACCAACGGTGTGAATTGGTTTGCAATGGTCGACGAAACCAACCCAACACGGTCGGCAACAACAAATAAATACCCGCAGCCAAGAACGCGTACGGCAAAGCCGCCAAACTGAACATGCGGTCAATCACATCGTGAAACAGCAACACCATCACGCACGTAAGCGCGGTTGCCAACACCAGCCGTAAATTTTCCAAATTCCATGGGTGGCGGATTAACTCCCACAAACGGTGACGGTAAACCACCACGACCGCCAACAACGTGGCAAGATGTAAAATCAAGGTCAGCAACAAGCCCCCGTCCGTCACGCCGAACCAATTTTGAAACAGCATTAAATGCCCACTGGACGAAATCGGCAAGAACTCCGCCAAGCCTTGCACCAACCCCAAAAAGATTGCGGTATACCAAGCCATAACCATGTCTATGTTTTTGTTTTGTCAAAAATGGCATCCAGTGTTATGCTAAATCAATGCAGAAAGAAGACTTGATTAAACGCATGCGTTTGTTTGTCACACTGACCACGGTCGCGTTTGTGGTCTTGATTGTGACGTTATTGATTCAGTTCGGCTTTATCGCGCACTACCACACCGAAATGAAACATTTGCAAGACCGCAACGCCGAAATTCAAAACGATTTGGAAGATTTGCAAAAAGCCTTCGATTACTGGGAAAAAGGCGAAGGCAAAGAAGACCAAACAATCACCAACGGTTAGGTCGTGCCCATGCCAAGTTCTACCAAAGCAACCTTAAACGAACAAATTCACGCGGGTCGTCGCAAAAAGTTACGCGCCCGCTTTTTGGACAATGGTTTGGATACTTTTAACGAATGCGAAGTTTTGGAGTTTGCGTTGGGCTTTTGTATTCCCCGCCAAGACACGAATCCCGCGGCACACAGTCTGCTAAACAAATTTGGTTCGTTGCAAGCGGTGATTGACGCGCAACCGTCCGATTTGACCGCGGCGTTCGGGATTGGTGAACAAGCCGCCGTGTTCTTACATTTCTTAAAACAACTGACCACGTATTTAGCCAAACAAGACGTCAGCCAAGCCAAAATCATTACACCCGAACACGCGATTGAATATCTTGCCCCGCTGATGCGCACGTACACGGTCGAACAGTTTGTCGTGGTTTGTTTGGACAACGCGGGCAACGTCAAGAAAGTTTACAACATCACCAACCACGAACTTGACATGGTGCACATCAACGTCCGCGAAATCATTGCGTTGGTGACCGCCACCAAAACCGCGCAAGTCGTCATTGCCCACAACCATTTGAACGAAGACCCCAACCCGTCCATGGACGACATGCAATTAACGCGGCGGTTGGCTTTGACGTTTCAAAATTTAGGCATTAAATTTTTGGATCACGTGATTTTTGCCGGGGACGAAAATTATTCGTTCCACTGTTCGGGCTTGTTAGAAATGTTGAAATCTAGCATTTTGCATAAATAAGCAACGAAATACAAATCGACACATAAATCCAAAAATAGAACATAGTTAAAATATTGACAAAAAACGCAATCGCGATAATAATAATGACAATGGCAAAAGAGTTTGTCGGTCAAGAATATATGGCTGCCACCCACGGCAAAGGCTTACACCAACATTCCAAAGGCATGCGCATTGTGGGACGAACCACCATTATTTTGTCGGCGGTGATTACCGTAATTTCGGTTGCCATGATTGCTTGCTGTTTGATTTTTTCGATTTGCCCCATCAGCGGAACTTCGATGATGACCACCATGAACGCAACGGGTAAAGACACCGACAGCGCGATTACCAGTTATCTCGGCGAACCCCAACGCGGTGACATCGTGGTTTACCGCCTTTATTTGAACCAAACGCACCAAGCAAACAGCGAATTAACCGAAGGCTTGAAAACGCGTTACCCCCACACCGATTGGCACGGCAACCGTTACATGCTCATCGTCAAACGTTTGATTGGCAAAGCCGGTGACAAAATCAGCATGTGCCGCGTTGGTAATAATTACTACATTTATTTGAACGGCGAAAAATTAAACGAAGATTACCTTGACCCGTTGGTTGCGTTCCCCAGTGCGCAAAATTTTATCCAATTGTGGAACGTGCTGAACGATTACAGCAAAGCCGACCTGCAAGATTGGATTGCCACGAATTATCAATCATGTATCTCACTGAACAAATACCAAGCGGACGAAGGCGAAGCCAGCCGTTTAATGCTGACCGTGCCCGACAACTGCCAATTTTTGATGGGTGATAACCGCGACGGCTTCCGTGATGGTAAATACAAATACGGACCCAGTTGGGATTCGACTTACTTAGGACCTTTGCCGAAATCCAATTACGTCAGTCTGTGCGTAGACATTATTGACAACACTGTCAGCATGCCCGAATACATTTGGAGCAAATTTGTCTATTACGTTTGCTTTGGTTGGGCTTGGCAAAAATGAAACCCAAAATCGTCGTGCTCAGCGGTTTAACCGCCAGTGGGAAAACCGCCTTGTCCATTACCCTTGCCAAACAGTTTAACGCGGAAATTATCTCTGCCGACAGCCGTCAAGTCTACCGCGGCTTGGACATCGGTTCCGCCAAAATTACCCCTGCCGAAATGCAAGGCGTGCCGCACCATTGTTTAGACATGATTGACCCGACCCAAAACACGCGTTATTCGGTCGGTGATTTTCAACGCGATGCCTATGCCGCGATTGACCAAATTCTCGCCCGTGGCAAACTGCCGCTGTTGGTGGGTGGCACGGGTTTGTATGCGCGGGCGGTCAGCGCGGGTTACGGTTTTGACGGACAACCGAACGCACCCCGTTACGCAGTATTGCAAATTTGTTTAACCCCACCGAACACGATACTCGCCCCCAAAGTTAAACAACGCAACACCGAACGCGTGGCACACGGCATGTTTGACGAAACACGGGATTTGCTTGCCCGTGGCGTGCCCGCCGATTTTTTGTACAAACTGGGTTTGGAATACCGCTTGAACGTCCGTTACTTACAAGGCGAAATTGATTTGGACACGTATTACGCCGAACTGTACCACCAAACCATGCAATTCATCAAACGCCAACGCACTTGGTACCGCAAAGAAGACCCCGCCTACACGCATTACCTAACCGACCCCACGACCTATCTGCGTGAAGCCACCGCGTTAATTGAAAACTTTTTGCATGAATAACGACCCACGTTTCGACTGCTTGATTTGAACATCGTCTTGTGGTGTGTAAAGATTAACAATTTTTTTGCCATGTTGCACGGCAGATTGCATGGCAAGATACGCACCGCTGATGGTGGATGCGGGACGCACATAACAAATCAAGGTGTCGCATTCGTCCACCGCTTGACGTAGGACAGTGTCCACGATTTCGATTTGCACATTGGGGTTCGTGCGGCGTAAATCACGACAAGCCAACAACGCCACGCGGACAAAAAGACTCTGTTCGTCCATGACGAAATTTTGACAGCCCAAGTCGATTTCGTTTTGAATGGCGGTTATCAACCTTGACCCGATATCTGGCGGCAGCATACCCTGTTGCCCAACAAAAATGGTTTTCATAATTTTCTCCATAAGATTCAATATACTGAACGCATAAATATCTAAACACAATTGGCATAATAAGTAAAGCGTTCAGTCGGTAAAACCTATTATTTAATTTCAAACCATATAATTCAATGTACTGAACGTTAGTGTTCTGTCGGAGATTTATGAAACTGCAC
>CAZXAV010000070.1:0-4770 GCA_964638195.1 uncultured Prevotella sp.
CAAACAAATCACCAATCGTGGTAAAGACCGCCCCAGCCAAACCAACCACCAAGAAAATAATCTGTGTAATGAAGGCATCATCGGTCAAGTTAAACAAACGTTCGGAAACTGCACCATTAACACTGATAATCCAAACTGCAATTAACGCACCCAGAATACCACCAAACAAACCGCCCACAAAACCGACCCAAGTTTTTTTCGGGCTAATTTTGGGTGCCATCTTGGCTGAACCTTTACCCAACAACATTCCAACCAAGTAAGCAAAAATATCGGTCATGCAAGAAATAAAAATTACCAACATTAAACCAAACAAACCGACATCGTCTGTGGTCATGTGGTTCAACACGACAGCACAAGCGAAAAATACGCCCGGATAAAATAACATGTAAACCAAATCTAACGCGCCGCCCCAAGCTTCTTTGTTAAAATCTTTTTTTTGCAAAGCACATTCTTTGGCAAATTTTTTATCAATCATATTGGACAGACCGATAAACAAAACAAAGACTGCCACAATTACCAATGATACAATCAGTTGTAACCACCACGGCAATGGTTCGTTTAGAATTTCACTGCCGATAACAAAAAACATATAAATCAAAACTTCGACAATAATGGCTACAATAACATTGGCACCGCGCCGATTCAATTTGCAAGCATTACAAACTTCCCATGTGCCGATACCTGCCACCACTAAAATCAAAAGGTCGAAAACATAAAGTCCGAAAGCACCTGCAAACGCACGCAAAACAAAAATGCCCGCAAATACTATAATTAACACTAATGCAGTTAAAAATCTTTTACCAAATTCAGTAATAACCATATTAAAAAATATAACACAAAATATTTGTATCGTCTAGACAATTATATTGTCATAATGTCCTTTTCTTTTTGAGCCAACGCGGTATCGACATTGCCGATATAATCATCCAACATTTTTTGAATGTCATGCTCCACATTCTTAACGTCGTCTTCGCTTAACTTGTCAGCATTATTGACTTTCTTTAATTGATCCAACGCATCACGACGTTCATTACGCATACCAACCCGTGTTTCTTCCGCAATCTTGTGAACTTTCTTAACCAAGTCTTTACGGGTTTCCGCAGTTAATTGCGGGAAAATCATACGGATAATGCGTCCATCGTCCACTGGTGTCGTGCCCAAATTGGCAGCATTCAATGCCTTAACCATTGAAGACAAAACCGAACCGTCCCAAGGATTGATCACAATTGTACGTGCATCGGTACATGAAATGTTCGCCAAATTTTTAATTGGTGTCATTGTGCCGAAATAATCGACGGTTACACGTTCAACAATTCGCGTATCAACCCGCCCTGCGCGCACAGCAATAAATTCATTTTTCAGATAATCAAATCGTTTACTTAACTTTTCTTCGTAGTTAAACAACAATTCATTAAGTTTCTCGTTAAGATAATCCATGTCCCCCTCCTTATAAATTATTTGGCAGCAATGGTCTTTGAAACTTCGGCGGCGAAATCTTCTTTCGGTTTTTCAATACCTTCGCCCATTTCGTAACGAACAAAACGACGAACAGTAATTTTTTCACCAACAAAAGCAATGGCTTCGTTTACGATGTCGGTAATGGTTTTTGAACCATCTTTCACAAATGGTTGATCCATCAAGCAATAATCTTGGTAATATTTTTTAATACGACCTTCCACCATTTTTTCGGCAATCGCGGCAGGTTTACCTTCTTCCATAGCTTGTTTTTTCAAAATTTCTTTTTCGTGTTCCAAAATCGATGCCGGCACTTCACTGGCATTGACATATTTTGGATTTGCAGCCGCGATGTGCATTGCAATATCTTTCACCAATTGGTTGAATTGGTCACTCTTTTGCGCAAAATCGGTTTCACAGTTAATTTCCACCAAAACACCGATTTTACCGCCCATGTGGATGTAAGAACCAACCACACCTTCGGCAGCAACACGGTCACTGTTTCCTTTTTTCAAGGCTTTGGCTTTTCCTTTTTCACGCAACAAGGCAACGGCTTTATCGTAATCACCTTTGGTTTCGTCTAATGCTTTTTTGCAATCCAGAACACCTGCCCCAGTTGCTTCTTTTAATTTCATAATATCACTCATGATTATTTATCTCCATTTACATTTTTTGCTGTTTTTGCTTTTTCAGCGACCACTGCATTGTCGTCTTCTTTTTGTTCAACTTGTTCCAAAACTGCTTTGGTTTTGATTGCCGCAGCCATTGAAACGGTTTCTTTTTCGCCAACGGTAGAACGTAATTCTACACCTTCTTTGGCTTCAATCACTGCATCAGCCAATGCCGCCAAAATCAAACTGACACTACGCGTGGCATCATCGTTTGCAGGGATAATCACATCAACATCATCTGGGTCGCAGTTGGTATCAATAATACCGATAACTGGGATACCCAATTTACGTGCTTCACCGACCGCGATGTGTTCTTTCTTAGAATCGACCACCACCAATACACCCGGCAATGAAGTCATTTCGGCAATACCGCGTAAGTTCTTTTCCAGTTTGTCGCGTTCGTCCATCAATTTAGCAACTTCTTTTTTGGGCAAATATGCGAATTCACCCATTTTTTCCATGTTATGCAATTTGTTCATGCGTTCAACACGGCTGCGGATAGTAGCGAAATTGGTTAAAGTACCGCCTAAGAAACGGCTGTTGACATAGTATGCCCCGCAACGTTCTGCTTCGGTTTTGATGGCTTCTTCGGCTTGTTTTTTCGTACCGACAAAAAGCACTTTTTTGCCCGCAGCAACTTGGTCACGCAAGAATTCGTAAGCGCGGTCGATTAAAACCGTAGTTTGCTCCAAATCCAAGATGTGCACGTTGTTACGCGCGGTGAAGATGTATTTCTTCATTTTCGGATTCCACTTGCTGACTTGGTGACCGAAGTGGGTTCCCGACTCCAAAAGTTGTTTCATTGAAATTACTGACATTTTATTTTCCTCCTTGTTTGTCTGCCTTTGATTGGTCATCATATTCGCTAAACGGATTTCCCGCAACAAGTAAATACTCACAATCAAAGTGAAATTTTAATGTTAAATATTATAACACGTCACGATGGTACATGTCAATCGCATCTTGAATCACTTTTTTGGCTGCTGCTTTGTTCTTTGGTGCGAAGACTTCTACCTTATCGGTAGTGTTTTTGTAAACTTTTAAGAAATGTTCGATTTCGTCGACCAAAACTTTCGGGACATCATTGATGTCTTGGTATTGGTTGACATAAGGGTCATCCACTGCTACCGCGATAATCTTTTCGTCTTTTTCGCCCTTATCAATCATTTCAATTAAGCCCACAGGACGGCATTTGACCAACGTGTTCGGGTCTAATGTTTCCGAACAAATAACCATCACATCCAACGGATCATGGTCTTCTGACAAAGTTAATGGAATCAAACCATATGAACACGGATAATGCGTTGCGGTACGCAAAACACGGTCCAAAATAATCATGCCCGTTTCTTTGTCCAATTCATATTTCTTTTTGCAGCCTTTGGGAATTTCAATCACGGCTACAAATTCGTCTGGCGTAACCCGTTTCGGGTTCATTGAGTGCCAGATTACATTTTTGTTAATCGTTTTCGTCGTTGACATCTTCGATATATACCTCCAAAACTTTTTTTGATAATTCTTCATCGGTAATTAAATCCATACTATCTTCATCGTCTTCGATAATCTTGAAAATAACTACCTCTTCTGCTTTTAACTCAACTGGGTGCAAAATCGCGTAATATTCCGAATTGTAAGCCACCACTGCGACTTGTTCAAATTTAACAATCTCGCCACTGGCTTCTTGCAATTCGATAATATCGTCATTGCTTTCATCAAACAATTTTTCTACAATACTTTCATAAACCATTATTTACCAGCCTTTTCATCGGAATGGTCCGCAATAATGGCTTCCACTGGGCAAACGTTGATGCACGCAGTACAAGCAATGCATTTGTTAGGGTCGACTTCGTACTTTTCGCCACTGGGTGCCATTGAAATTGCACCGACAGGACAAATCCCCGCACATGAACCGCAACAAATACAAGTATTAGTGATTTTTGCTTTCATTTAACGATTTTCTCCTTTCGTCAAGATATAATTGAAGTATAATTGAAGCGGCTACTTTGTCAATTAAATTTTTACTTTGGCGGTGATTACCGATAATCGATTCCGCCTCAAATGAAGTGTAACGTTCGTCAACAAATTCGACGGGAAAACCCAAAGCCACAAACGCTGCACCGAATTGACGAGCTTCGCGGGACATTTCACTTTCGTCGCCATTGGCATGCAACGGCAAACCAACAACAATTTGCTGCACATCGTTTTTTTGAATGATGTCCAAAATTTGGGTCAATGTTTTTTTAATTCCACGGTTTTCAATGATTACCAAGGGTGTGGCTATTAACAAAGTTGGGTCGGACAATGCCAACCCAATTCTTCGTCTACCGTAATCGATACCTAGACAACGCATATTATTCTTGTGCTGCACCGTCAGCATTTTCGCCGAACATTGCCATAGCTGCCCTAACTTCTTCCAAGTCGCGATGGATTTGTTCGTTTTGTGCGCGTAATACTTTATCCAAGTTTTCCAAAGTCGGATAACGGTCTTTATTTTTGTTCAAGATAGTTTCGCAGTTTGCCACACTTTGTTGTAAACCGGTCAATTGTTTAATATCTTGTTCCAATTTTTGGATACGTTCTGGATCAACCGTCGAGATGTTGTTAACACCGTAAACCAAAACTTCTTGTTTTGCGACAATCGCTTCAC
>CAZXAV010000071.1:0-4733 GCA_964638195.1 uncultured Prevotella sp.
TTGATAGAATTTCGATCTGCTGACGTTGTAAATCCGTGGTTAATAGTTGGCGATAGAAAGGACTATAAAAAACTTCTCCCATGCTGGCGACAGTCAGCATTTGCGCTTGCTCTAAATATTCTGAACGCAATACCTTTGCAACAATCGTGCTAGCCGCTTGTTGTATCGCCCGATCCATCACATAGGGTTCAGTACGACACGACTTGCAACATAAATTACACGATTTTTCAAAAGCAAGCGCAATCGATTTTGGGGAAGTTGAAGTTTGCCATTTCTCGGTTGGTAAAATTTTACCCTTGGAACAATAACCTTTACACCAACGATTCAAATTGCATAAGCAGTAAGAACGATTTAATGAAGATAATTTCACAATGCGGGCATAGGTACTATTGTAAATTTCGTTTAATTCTCCATCACACAACAAATTACCGAATGATACGACCGCACTACAACAACCTTTGATATCCCCTTTCCAACCTACACCTATGTGAGTTTCCAAACGTGTGCACTGAATGTTTCTATTTGGTTTTGCTTTTAAGACATAAAGTAATAATTCCGATGGTTTCAAACATCGTGAATATCTTTTATTTTTACGAATATCATTACTAATTTGTTTCTGAAGTTTTTGGTGTGTAAGTGCATATTCTTTATCAATTTGATAGCAGATGTCATCCAGGTATCGGGGGCTGGGTACCACCACACGACCTACCCCACGTCCAACCAGTCCACGGCTTTTCTTTTTGAATTCACACACGTAAATTTGGTAATCATGGTACTGTTCACAATTCTGCTTGGTCAGTTTTTTTGCCAGTGTGTAATCTTTAATGTCCAGCACATACGCGATTTGCCGACAAATCCGTTCCTTGCCAACGAATAAAGTCTTTAGTGGTTCTTCCGTAGGTGCCGTCATTTTCGTTCACATTTTACACATTGCGAATGCTTAAAGTCAAACAAAACGACAATGCCTTTGTCCCCGTTCGTAACGTTTACGATAAAGATGTTCTGACGCATCAATGTAGCGCTGAAGACTTTGCAAGTGCACGGTTGGACTCTTAAAAATCGGGTCTTGTAATAAACACCACAATTCATAATCCAGATAACGATTATCAATGACTAAACTGTGTTCCGCCAAATTCTGTGTTGTAAAGATACTGGGACTGAAATATTTCATGCATTGAAATTGAATGTAATCAACACCGAGCGCTTTACCCAAACGGACAAAGGCGGGCATTTCGCGAAAATTATCCCGTTGCACCACAAAGTTCAAACTAAATTTACGAATTAGTTTGCGACAGTGCAAATCGCCCAGCATGTTTAGATTACGCATTAAGTTGTCGAAATCAGCCCCACGTAGTTTTTTGTAGGTTCCTGCCGTCGCCGCGTCCACCGAAATACTCACGTCAATTGTTGAATATTTACCCGCCACCAATTGCCAATTATCTTCGTTAAACAACGTACCATTTGACAAAATACTGATTGTTTGACGTTGTAAATCCGTAGTTAACAGTTGTCGATAATACTGGCTGTAAAAAACCTCGCCCATGCCAGCAAGTACCAGTTTTTGTGCTTGGTCCATATAACCCGAACGAAGTAATTTTGCGGTAATCATGTCGGCACGTTCACGCCTAGCGTCGTCCATGACGTAGTGGGTCGAACGGCAAGAACGACAGCATAAATTACATGTACGGTCAAAATCCAACACGACGGACTTTGGACCGTCGTTGGTTGGTGTTAATTCTTTTGGTGCTGTTACTCGCCCAGAACAATGACCTTTACATGCTGTACGCGATAATTCGCACAAACAATACGAACGATTTAAGGAAGATAACTTTACAATTCGGGCATACGTACTATGGTAGATTTCACTGATTTCCCCATTGTGTTCCCAATTACCAAATGGTACTACCACACTACAACAGCCTTTCAGCTCACCATTTTCTCTGACACGTAAATTAGTTTCCAGTAATGTACAATCAATGTTTTTATTGATTGGTGCACGTAAAACATACCATAATAATTCCGATGGTTTCAATTTTTTCAAATATTTCAAATTACCATTGCGAATTTCCCGTTTGACCGTTTTAGTACTTGTGGTTAAAGCTTTAAGCCCATCTGAATGATGGGGATGCTCTTTACAATCAACACCATATGCTTGGTCAATCTTTTGGAAAATGTCGTCAAAATAACTAATGTTCAATTGGACTTTGTCATCAAGTTGTACATATTTACGGCTTTTGCGTTTGAACTCACAGACATAAATTTGACAATCGCGGTATTGCTCCCAATTTTGCTGCGTTAACTTTTCGACAAACACGTAATCACCCATATCCAACACATACGCAATTTGTTGGCAAATCCATTTTTTACCGACCAATAAAAATCTTTGCTGTGCTTCCGTGGTTGTCTTCATTTTCGCTTACAGTCTACAAATTTTACACCCCCACGTCAAATAGACAATTTATTGACGGTAACGTTGTTCCGATACATCAAGATAACGTTGAAGCCCACTTAAATCCACAATCGGGTCATTGAAGATAGGGTCTTGCAACACACACCACAATTCATAATCCAAATACTGATTATCCATTATCAAACATTGTTCGTGCAATTGCTGTGCCGTCATTCCCCTAGTTTGATTAAGCCGTTGAAATTGAATTTTGTCCACTCCAAGTGACTTCCCTAATTGAACAAAAGCAGGCATTTCACGGAAATTATCCCGTTGTACCACAAAGTTCAAATTGAATTTACGAATTTGTTTTTGACGATGTAAATCACTTAACATCTGCAAATTCTGTTGTAACTGATTCCAATTCGCACCACGCAACTTGCGGTAAGTTTCTTCTGTTGCCGCATCCACCGAAATATTGACATCAATGGTTGTGTATTTACCAACCAATAACTGCCAATTGTTTTGATCAAACAAGACTCCGTTTGATTTAATCTTGATTTGTTTACGTTGTAAATCTGTGGTCAACACTTGACGGTAATATGGGCTGTAAAAAGTTTCACCGCTGCCGGCCAATTCCAACGCATCCACCTGCTCTAACACCCCCGAACGCAATAGTTTTGTAGTAATTACGGTTGCACATTGTCGTGACTTTCGATCCATGCGATACGGTTTAGTCCGACATGATTTACAGCACAAATTACACGAACGATCAAAAGTCAGAAAAATAAATTTGGGTGACATGGGGGTTTCCCAATTCTCAGTTGGCAACAAAGGCTTGCCAGAACAATATCCTTTACACCAAGTATGGAAATTGCACAAACAATGCGAACGATTCAATGATGACAGTTTCACAATCCGTGCATATGCACTATGAAAAATTTCCTTAACTTCCCCATCATATAACAAGTTGCCAAATGGCACCGCGACACTGCTGCAACCTTTAATGTTACCGCCTTCATCAAACTGCATGTTGGCTTCCAAACGTGTACACTGGATATGAGGATTGGGCTCGGCATACAACACATACAGCAATAATTCGGATGGTTTCAAACACCGCAAATATCGCAAATATTGATGGGGAATTTGCTTCTGATATCGGTAACGCTTGATAATATGTTTGGTAATGTTTTTCTGCACATGGTATCTAACCCGCAAGCCCACATCCCGCATTGCCCGTAGCAATTGCCTAGCGCGCTGGGTGAAAGTTTCTCGATAATGGTTCTCAGTTAATGCTACCTTGAAATTACGCAAGTCGTTCTTATGACGTTTACGATTCTCAACGTATTCTTGATCAAGTTTGCGACAAACATCCTCTAAATAGTAGATATTAGTTGCTTTTTTGCAGAACACTTCCTTTGCTACTAATTCACCGCTTTTGCGTTTGAACTCACAGACATAAATTCGACCAGCGCAAAATTGTTCATAATTTTGTAACGTTAATTTTTCCGCCAGTGTGTAATCGCGAAGATCTAACACATACGCTATTTGTTGGCAAATGCGTTTTGAACCAACAAATAAAGTTTTCTGCTGTACTGCGCTTGGGGTTGTCATTCTCACTCACAGTCTACAAATTTAGTACACACATCGTCAAACAGAACAATGTTGTTGCTCGCATTCATAACGTTGACGATAACGCTGTTCGGATTGATTAAGGTACCGTTGGAAACTTTTTAAGTCAACAACCGAATCATGGAAAATTGGATCTTGCAACACGCACCACAAGGCGTAATCCAAATAAGCATTATCAATCACCAAACAACGGTCCAGAAATTCTTGCTCTGTAAAAATACCAAAATTATTCATGCGTTGGAATTGAATATAATCAACACCGAGTGATTTCCCTAAACGCACGAAAGCGGGCATTTCGCGGAAATTATCCCGCTGCACCACAAAATTCAAACCAAATTTTCGGATTTTTTTTTGACGGTGCAAATCACTGAGCATGGTCAAATTTTGCATTAAGTTATTAAAATCACCACCCCGTAACTTTTGGTAAGTTTCCGCCGTTGCCGCGTCCACCGAAATGTTGACATCAATGGTGGCATACTTCCCTTCTAATAAACGCCAGTTACTTTCGTTAAACAACGTGCCATTAGATTTGATTTCAATTTGTTGTCGTTGCAAATCCGTGGTGACCAATTGACGGTAATACGGACTATAAAACACTTCCCCTGACCCAGCGGCAATCAATTTTTGTGCTTGGTCTAAATACCCAGACCGTAATAATTTTGCGACAATGGTACTGACACGTTGGCGTGCAGCATCATCCAAAACATATGGTGCA
>CAZXAV010000072.1:0-4422 GCA_964638195.1 uncultured Prevotella sp.
ACATCAAAGAACAGCAATCTTTCGAGCATTGCATTATGTCCAAAAAAGATTTGCTGAACCCATGAAAACACTTTGGGGCAGGGTGTCGAGTTTGCTATAATTGGCTGATGATTAAGCATGTGATTTTTGATATTGGCGGGGTGTTGAAAAATGCCAGTAATGCACCAGTGGCGGAGTGGGTGAGTAAGCAAGCGTTTGCGCAACTGCCCGCGGTGTACCAAACGATGACGATTCGCGAATTTTTCAAGACGGTGATGATGCAAACCGCCAATCACCAAAATTGGGACAAAAACACCTTGCCGATGCGGGCGGTGATGGAAACTTTGCACCAAGAGCAACACATTCCCATGGCGGTGTTAGCCGAAATGTTTTCACCCCGGGGGCTCAGCATGTTGAATCAATACGAACCTAAAATGTTTGATTTGGTGCGGGAATTAAAACGAGCCGGCAAGTCAACGTTCATTCTGTCCAACATGCCGTTAGAAATGGTGGACTTGCTGCGGACAAAAATTACGCCAGATTTGTTTGATGACATCATTTATTCTTGTGAAATTAAAATGGTCAAACCCGACCGCGAGATTTTTGAGTACGCTATCCAACGGTTCAACATTGACCCGCGTGAGAGTTTGTTCATTGACGACAGCCCAAAAAACTTACTGACCGCACAAGCAGTGGGTTTGCACACTTATTTATTCGATAACACCGATGTCCCCAAAGCCATCCAAGAGTTACGTGCTTTGATTGGCTGAAAACGGGGCAAATCGGGCATTTTCATCTAAATATACAGCAATTCAACCATAAGTAGAGTGCAAATCATTCCTTTTTCAACCAGATGTTGATATAATAGGTTAGTTTAAGAAGGAGAAACTTAATGAAACAATACGGTCAAATTATTGCGCAGTTGAGAAAGCAACATAATTTAACGCAAGCGGAACTTGGCAAAAAATTAAGTGTCTCTTACCAAGCCGTGTCCAAATGGGAAAACAACCAATCCCAACCCGACTTGGACACGATTCAATTGTTAGCCAACGTGTTCGGGATTACGGTGGCAGAATTCTTGGATTACGACCAACCACAAACGAAAACGGTAACCACCCCACGCCAGAACCATCCAAGCAAAAATAAAATTTGGTATCTGGTGTCGGGACTGGCGGTCGCGATTTTTGTGATGATTTTGATTGTGGCGTTAGTGCCAATCAAATTGTCGAGCGATAAAATTTACCGCCGTGTTGACCCAGCGGTGTTTTGTATTACTCTGGAAAAAGAAAACGGTGATCAAATGGCGGGGACGGGGTTCTTTATCAATGACAAAGGTTTGGCGGTCACCAATTACCACGTGATTGAAAATTGTATCAAAGGTGAAATCAAATTAAACAATGGCGAAACTTATGCCGTGACCAAAATTGTCGGCTGTGACGAAAAACGCGATATTGCTATCATCCAAGTCGACATTAAGCACAACAAAAAAGTCACCTTGGGCAACAGCAATCGGGTCAAAGTCGGCGAAACCGTCTATGCGATTGGCTATCCCCAATCTTTCGTGCTCGGCAATGATAACAGCACTTTAACGCAAGGCATCATTTCCAAAACGTCATACACCTACGAAGAAAACAATTACATCCAAACCACGGTCAATATCACCCATGGTAACAGCGGTGGGGTGTTGCTCAACGAACAAGGAAAAGTGATTGGCATTACTACTAGCATGTTGACCGACGGCAGTATTGATTACATGAACTTGGCAATCCCAGTCAATGCGTTGAAAGATGTTAAACACAATCTGAATTATACTTTGGAAGAATATAAAGAACAGCATGTTAAGTTCTACTATTATGCTTCTGCCACTGCGGTTTATCAAGAGATTGACGTGATGAAGGGTGACACGGTGAAAAAGATTAATCCGCCACAAGCCAGTACGGGTTACAAATTTGGTGGTTGGTACAAAGATAAAACTTTTAAGGAAGAATTTGATTTTTCGTTGCCGATTGACGAAACCGCCTATTGTTATGCGAAGTGGAATCCGATTAGTTATACGGTGCGTTTCTTAGCAAATGGTTATGCTGGCACGATGGAAGACCAAATCTTTTATTATGGTCAATGGCAAGCATTAAGTCCGAATCGGTTTAGCAAAAAAGGTTACCAATTTGTTAATTGGACGAGAAATTTTACGAACGGGCTAGATCCCGTCACTTATCGTAACCAACAAAACGTGTTCAATTTGACGAGCAAAGATGGTGAAGTGATTGAGTTGACCGCTAATTTGGAAATCATTACGGCTACCATTAAGTTTGACGCAAACAAAGGTACGGGCAAAATGTCCGCACAAACGGCGAAATATGGTGAGCAAATCAAATTAAACAAGAATGTGTTTACACGCATGGGATATCAGTTTGTCGGTTGGAGTTACGATGGTCAAACTTTTCCCGACGAAGCAATTGCGGATGATGTCATCAATGCGGAATCTGACATTACGTTGACCGCAGTTTGGGAACCGATTACTTATTACGTTGTGTACTTAAAAGATGACGCATCCACAGGGCAAGACGAAGTCCGTGTGGCGGTCAAATACGATGAAAGTTTTACGTTTTCCGATGACGTGTTTGAAAATTTAGGTCATCACATTACTTACTGGACCGATATTAATACGCAAAAACAATATAGTGTTATTGATGAACGATTAAATTTAACCACCGAAGCGGGGAAGACATTTTATTTAACCCCGACATGGGAAGCTAACCACTATACAGTTGCCCTAATTTATAATCGGAGTTATCCATCCAGAATAAAATATTGCACATGGGACGAACCATTTGCATTGGAACTCCGCAGTAGTGACATTCCCAGAGGTTATCAAATAATTGGTTATGAACTGAAAGATGGCACCGCATTAGCACCAAATGCAGAAGGTCTCTATGTTAATTTAACCACCGAGCATGACGTGAGTATTGCTGTTTATCCGACTTACAAAGCTAATCGTTACAGTGTCTATCTGCAACAAGCATTATACAGTTATGATGTGGAGTTGTTTGGCACATTTGATTATGAATGAAAAATTCACTTTACCGACTTGGTCGTACAAAGAGCACTACACCCATGTAGGTTGGGTTAAGGAAGGGTATACTCAACCAGTCTATCCACTTGACCAACCAGTGTGTAACTTATCTTCTACGAATGGTGATAAAATTTATTTAATCCCGCAATGGGTTGGGAATGCTTATACCATTATCTATGATGGTAATGGTGCGGAAAGCGGCGAAATGTCCAACCAAATTGCCACTTTCGGTGAGACAGTCAATCTAAGTACAAATCAATTTGTGAAAACGGGGTATTCGTTTGAAGGGTGGCTGTACCAAGATAAATTGTATAATAAGACCTTTAACTTAGAGGACTATCAAGAAAGCATTACGTTGACGGCTGTTTGGGCGGTTGCCCTTGCTGGGGGTACTGGAACCGCCAGTGACCCGTATCTGATTCAAACGACAACTGATTTTTATAATTTTGCCGATTTAGTCAAAACTTATGAAAAATATTGCAAAGCCTATTATCGTTTGGATAACGATTTAGATTTTAATTATGAAGCGGTCGCCATTGAAGAATTTAGGGGTGTCTTGGATGGTAATGGACACGTCATCAAAAATGTAACCTATCAAAAGACGTCTGGGCAATACTCTTATTGCAGTGGATTGTTTTTGAGATGTACGCGGGCTACAATTAAAAATTTGGGAGTGGAAAATTGTTGCATTGAAAATACGTACAATTCTTGCTCTGGTGGTTTAATTGGATGGATGTACATGACAACCGTGTTGAATTGTTATACTACGGGTACCATCGTTTATAATACTGGTTTAGTATCTAGTTCAATTGGTGGTTTAGTCGGTGAGTCATCCGGCGAGAACAATTTGATTGAGAATTGTTATGCAGAAATGAATCTTATTGCGGCTCCTGGCACCCATTCTCACGAGGCAAATATTGGCGGCTTGATTGGTTTTGCTTACGGAACAAATATTAAAAAGTGTTATGCAATTACTAATTTAGCCATTGATATTGACATTTCCCTTTATATCGAGAGCACTTGTGTTAAAGTTGCAGGCTTAGTTGGTGATTCGACCAATTCCAGTATTGACAGTTGTTTTGCGGTGACCGATATAGATGTAAAAATTACTACCGACGGCGTGGATACTATCCAATTTGCGATTAACGATTTTGCCAATGTTGATTCATTGTCAACATGTCAAAATTGTTATGTTTTGACCAAAGCATTAAATTGGACACTTAACGGGGAAGTTCAACCAAGTAATGAAACTGCCGCGACACAAATCACCGACGCAAGCAATTTGCAAAATGAAAGTTGGATGACAGCCAACCTTTTCACCGGCAGTGACGCGTGGGTTTACGGTGAAGGGGAATATCCACAATTAAAAG
>CAZXAV010000073.1:0-4406 GCA_964638195.1 uncultured Prevotella sp.
AACCGCAACTAACTTTCATTGGTGGCGAACTAACCCCGTCCAAGTTACTGTTAAAAAACGCAATTCTCGCCATCGTCTACAAACTGTACGTCAAACAACAATTACCCAAATTGATTAAGTAACTGATTCTTTGACATGCGACAAATTAAACGGGCTACCCCGATTGGCAGCCCGTCAACGCATGCAAGCAATTTTACGATGCAGTCATTAAATTATTTCGTATAAACGCGGATAAAGTATTCACGTGCGTGCAAGCAAATTGGGCAAACTTTGGGGGCTTCTTTCCCCACAAAAGTATAACCGCAGTTGGTGCATTGCCAAGTCACCGCTGTTTCACCAACAAACATGGTGTTGTCTTTTAATTGTTGCGCCAATTCCAAGAAACGGGCTTCGTGGTTCTTTTCAATTTGTCCAACGCCACGGAATTTAGCAGCAATTTCTTTGAAACCTTCGGCTTCGGCTTCTTTGGCAAATTTTTCGTACATGTCTGTCCATTCAAAATTTTCGCCTGCCGCCGCCGTCAACAAGTTTTCGGTGGTCGTGCCGATGTTGTTCAAATATTTGAACCACATTTCAGCGTGTTCTTTTTCGTTGGCTGCCGTTTCTTCAAAAATTTTGGCAATGATTGGGTAGCCTTCTTTTTTCGCTTTCGCAGCAAAGAATGTGTATTTGTTGCGTGCACCACTTTCTCCGGCGAATGCGGCTTCCAAATTTTTTGCGGTCTTGGTGCCGACCAATTTTTTATCCATTTGAATTTCCATATTTTATGGTAGCAAATTTTGCACTGCTTGGCAAATTTTTTCTGGTGTTAAAAGCGTACTTTTGGTCTTGACATTCAAAAGTCACAGTAAATTCACCCATCACATTGACGCACGGCGTTAAATAAATTTTGCCCGCCCGTACCCGCAGCCCCACTAATTGGGTCAATAAATATTGCCAAACATCGACAGTGATTTGATGGTGATCACCAAGTGCCGCCAACAACAATTTGCGGTCTTGGTTTTGGTAAGCCGCTTTCACCGCCGCCAGCACCGCCGCGTCTTCCCCGTCAACCACGGTTTTGTTAAACAGTGCATCTAATTTTTTATCGTCCGTCCGCACTTGGATTTCACTCAACGCGGTGGCTAAATCTTTTTTGGTTAACCGTGCCTTGCTGTTATCTTCCCTACGGGTAATGGTAAACTGCCGCGTTTCGTACCCCGCCAATTTGACTTTCAGCGGGACATTCACATGGGTCGTCAACCACTCGCCCGTCAAATGGATTGGTGCGGGTAAAACATAGGTACTAACCCGCCCCGAAAGCAACCCAACCGCCCTTAAAATCGAGCCGTTCGCGCTGACCACCGCGGGTCGGTTAAAGTGCAATGGCACGACCAAGTCACGGGTCATCTTCTGCGGCAAAGTATTGGTCACCGTCAACGTTTTCACGTACGGCCAAGTTTTGGTGACTTGTAAGCCAGACGGCGTGGGTGCGGGTGGCACATAATGTCCCGTTTGGGCTAACTTAGTAAAAAAGTACAACGCATCGGGGTCGGTAACCGTGCGGTCAATAAAATAAAGCCATAATTGGTCACCATGACACGCGGCAATTTGTTCCGCCGCTGCCGTTGCCATGACGGTATCCGCCACCGCCGATGCGGTACTGGAATACAAGAATACCAAGCTGAAACCATTAAACAACCGTGCTAAACGGCGGTAGTCTGCCAAATTTGCCCACTCCGCCAAAAACTCCGCGGCACTGCTGACGGCAATAACACGGGTCAAGCCCGCCAAAGACGGCACTAATTTTGCCGCCGCCAGATAACGGGTGCGTAAACGTTCCCCCGTCACAAATTTTGATTGATACGCCTCCGTAACCAAACGCTCCAAACGTTGGTTTGCCGCCACATCCGCTTGCGGTAACCATTGCGGTCGCCCACCATCAAGATTGATGCGGGCTTGCCCTTGCCAACTGATATAAATTTCCAATGCATCGGTCTTGGCACAGACACTGGTTGCCAAACGGACTTTATCCCCACGCACCGCATAGGTGTGACTTTCCCCCGTCCGCAAATGCTTGCAAGTTACGACCCCACGGCTGACTTGGCAATCGAAATCACTTTTGTCGGGCGCCACTTTCAAAGTTACCGTTTGCGTAGTTTTCGCAGCCAAGGTGTACGCATGGGCATAACGTTTCACCACCACATCGTCATGGTAATATTTCAAGTAACTGCCGTGTGCCACCACTTGCCACGGAGCGGCACCCAAAATTGCGGGTTGCATCGGGTCACAGTAACTGTCGTTAAAAATTTTGTAGATGGGTAACGGATGGAATTGATAACGTTGCCGCGACCAAACCGCAGGAATTTTTTTGACGATTTTACGTGTGGGTGCGAATAAAAAAGTTAAATTGCGCCGTAATTGTCTTTGCGTGACTTCGTCATCAATCTTTTGTGCCAACACGCTACAAGCATAGCCATACAGCAATCGTTCATACGGATCGGCACTGGGACGGTACTGTGGGTTGCGCAACAATGCCCGCATGGCTTCGCGGTATGCCACCGCAACTCCGTCCGCCGTCGGCATCACCAAGCACAAGCGGTTAAAAATTTTAATTTCACGGCGCAGTTTCACGTTATCAATATGGCGTAGTGGCAAACGCACAATCCGTGGCTTAACCGTACCGACTGTTTTAGTTTGTACCAACCAATAACGGTTACAGTGTGTCCAGCACCAACCGCCGACCACAATCACCAAAGCCGAAACACACAACGCAAATAACACAACTTGATTATTGCCAAAAAATTGACAAACAAAAAAGGGCTTGCGCCCTTTCTTATTACATAATCGAGATGTAGAGCATGTCACCGTTTTCTGGTTCTAAGCGGTCTTTGTCCATAGCGTTCGCAAGAATCTTCATGATTTTTTGCAAGTTCTCGTTGGAGATTTCGCTTTCGGTTTTAACGATGACGTTTAATTTGTTACCGTTACGACTGACGATGACATCATCGTATCCGCATTGGGCGGCAATCAAATTTTCGGTGTTGTTTTCGTAAGCAATCGTAGCGGCCAAGGTTGCCAACGCGGCTTCGGCTTCACGACGGGCATCTTCACTGGCACTGGCGTTCGCGATGATTTCTTGCAAGACCAATTGTTGTGCCATGCGTGAATCGGTGCGGTTTTCTTTTAAGGTAATGAACATATTGGTTTCAGTTTTGCTGTTCGCGTTAATGCTGACCGCGTTTTTGTTCAAAGTAAAATTCAGATAACCAGTGACGACCAACAAAGCCAATAACCCCGTCATCAACGCGATTTTACGCGCTTTCTTGCTGAAAAACGCTCCGAAAAAGTTTTTCATTTTGCCTGTTCCACGATGTTTTTTTTGTTGTTGTGCTACTACTTCCACAATTTTATCCCCCTTAGCAATATTATATTGGACTAGATTTTTGAATATGACTGCAATTTTTTGTCAATCATTAAATCCCCGATAAAATTTGAATGGCAACTTGTTCACTGCCAATCATGGTTTGCACCGCGTGTAACAAGTTCAAACGAACACTGGGATTGCTTGCCCCCGTTGCCACTACCACAATACCCAAAACCTTGGGTGGGTTCGTCCATAAAATCACGGGACTGCCGTTTTGGGTCACCAAACTTTTATCCACTGTCGTGGTGGTAATTTCTTGCCCGTTCGCCCCCGTCTGCGTGACCGTTTTGGCTTGCTCATCGTAAGCGAACTCCACCGTGCCTTCCCCGTCCGTCATCACCATCACTGCCACATGTCCCGCGCCCGCGATACTGCTGAGTACGTTTTGCAATTTGGTTTCTAATTGACTGGCATAAGAATTACTGCCACTGGCAACGGCGGTTTGGGACACGGAATTGGACTTGTCACCCGTATTACTACTGCCCCGAAAACTGGATAAATAAATTACCAACATGATTGCCACCACAATCACCGCGGCATAAATTTCCCAATGCTTGATTTGTTTCAGTTTTTCAAACAATTTTTTCATACAATCACCACCCCCTCACCCAAAGTTTGTCTTAACGCGGTTAAAGTTGTCTCATCCACCGTGACACCCAAATTTACGTAAACCACATGGTCGAACACGGTAACCAACGCGTTTTCGTAACCCATTGCGCGTAACTTTTGCGTGACTTGTTGTTGTTTGCTGCTTTGGTTGAAAGTATCGACCAATTCTGTATTGATTAAATTATCATTGTTGGTTGTCCACCAATCGGCTTTTAATAAATTCGGTAACGGTGACACAATGACAAACAACACGATAAAACCATAAATTGCCCGCACGAATGAACCCATGCGTCCGCGTTGGGTTAGCAATTCGACAATTACGCCCACCACCACGACACCGACAATACTGGCTAACCAAGTTGTCATGTTATATTACATTCCCCGTCATGAT
>CAZXAV010000074.1:0-4381 GCA_964638195.1 uncultured Prevotella sp.
CGTTGAACACTTTGAAATATTTACGCAAAGGTGGACGCATCACCCCCGCCGCCGCGATGCTTGGTGACATGTTAAAATTGAAACCAATCTTGTATACGCGCGGTCAAAATTTTGACAAGACGGCAATTGCGTTAACCATGCCCCAAGCCAAAAAGAAAATGATGGCAAAAATTAAAGCCGAATTACAAACCGAATTTAAGGTGCCTTACGAACAAGGCAAAATGGCTTTGTTGATTGCCTACACTGCTTTACCCGACAGCGAAATCCAAAAATTCAAAGACGAAATCATGGCGGAATTTCCCAACATGAAAATCTTGTACAGTGACCCCTTGTGCTTAGCGATTGGTTGCCACACGGGTCCCGGTGCATTAGGTTTTGGTACTTGCGTCTGCGATTACTTATAAAAAAAGTCGTTCTTATTTAGTCAATTCGTCTCGTAATTTCATCCAAAGTTTACCTAATTGATTTTGTCCATCGCGTTTAGGACCTATCCCCCAAAAGGAATCTTGATTACTATCTTCACAAAGAAGATAATCTTTTGATTGCAACAACTTTTCCTTTACGTACGGATTTTGGCTGATTTTCGCCCTAAGTAAATTTTCCATTAAATCAACTTTAATTTCATCCCAATTACGGCAAACCTGATCTTTATTTCTATCAGCAATTCTTTTCGCTTCATCAGAAGAATATGCCGCTACAATCTGATTGAAAATTTCTGGTGCTGTATCCTTAAATTTATATGCTTGATAAGCATGTTCGACCGTACTAAATAACACACCTTCATATTTAACTTTGAAAGCAGAAAAATTATCAAGACAAAAGAATTCACGGGGATAAAATCCAATAAACTCGAAATGATTGATATTATCTGCCAAAAAGTAATCTCTGTATTGTAACAATTGTTTCCTTGCTTTGCCGTTATCCAAATTGTCAATGTCTTGATCCCACCATTGGTCTTTTAATGTTAAGAGTCTAAAAATTTCATTTTCACTGTACAAGAAGAAATGATTTAAATCACAACCAACATTCAAACCATATGGTTTCCATAACCCAGTGGCGCGGTGCGTATGTCCAAAAAGGTTAATCCAATGATTTTTGTGCTTGCTGGGATAATGATTTAAATAAAATTTTTGTCCATTTAATTCGAGTTCACAATCAGTCTTAACATCCTTAAAACCTTGATTGACACAAAATTTTCTAAAAGTCTCAAAATTTCCATTAAAATGATTTTCGATAACGCGTTGTTCGTTATTCCCGATAACTAAGATAATGTTTGCTTTTAGTCGCTTAACATAAGACAAAGTTTGAGTCCAAGAATTCTCATCTTTTGCATGATAATTGAAGAAGTCCCCCAGATGATAAATGATATCATCTGGCTTAGTTTGTTTATTCCATAAATTCAACACATATTTGTCAAATGCACGAGAGTTTTTGAATGGTCTATTTTCTCTAATTAAAGTGTCTTCACTGCCAAAGTGTGTATCACTTGTAAAAAATAACACCATTGCCTCCAATCATTTGATTTTTAATCATTCAATTACTTTCAGCACAATTTTCAATTACAAAACTTATCGTGCGATTTCGGGTTCTTCTTTGCCTGCACCGAAGAAACGTGCTACTTCGGCAACACCTTGCGGAGTAACATACTCTTCAACAGAGTATTTTCCATTTTCCCCTTTCACCAAAGTCAATTTGAAACAACGCAATTTGGGATTAAGTGGAATTTCTTCCGCTGCATCGGCTTGTTTACCATTGCCTTTATGGTTGGCTAAACGGTCACGGAGATTGGAAAACATTTGTTTACCAAACAACCCCTTGGCACCATTATTTTCCGCGGACGGTGTTTTTTGTTCGGGGGCACTTTGGGCATCTTTTGGCGCATTACCCAAGGTAAAAACGTAATGTTCGGTTTCGCTGATTGCTTTGTGGGCAAAAATTACTTGTTTGCCGCCACCGACGTCTCCCAAATCAAAAGACATTAAATCAAATTTATTTTCTGCTTCCATTATAATGACCTTTCCTCCGCATTTTGATTTTCCATGATTGTTTTCTTTTGTTGTTCTTGTCCGAGATTAACAATCTTGTGCATTGCCGACAAGACAACTTCGTGCAAGACTTGATAGTTGACTTCTTCGGCATTGGTGCTGTGGGCAATCAATGATTCCTTCACGAAATTGAAGAATTCTGGCAAATTATCTTTCAAGTTTTTGGAATTGAATTCGCGCATCGCATAATTCAAGATACGGTTGACTTCGGCATCCGAAGTCTTGCTCAATTCAACTGTACCCCACGCTTTAACGCTGTCAGTACTCTTTTCATTTTGTTGTTCGTCTTTGGCTGGACGCATATCATTCAACAAACTTTCGTCATGCACTGCTTGGTAATGTGCCATGTTGTCCATGTTGTTTTTAATTTTATCATTGTCCAAAAATTTCCATTCCGCCAACGTCGGATTGGTGCCGTCATGAACTGGCGCTGAATAAGAACTGTTATATAAGCCGTCCCAATCTAAATTAAAGGCTGAACCTTTCAATAACATTTGATATTGGTCTTTCAAGATTTTGGGCATGTAATCATTTTCTTTGCCGTTTTCCAAATGGAAATCACTAAGTGCGAAAATCATGTTCTGCAAAGTATACAAACACAGAGTTTTGTTTTCCGGGGTCAATTCAGGTGTATTCGTGTTACGAACGAAATCAATTTGCGTTTGCAACGCCGCTTCCACCGCACTCAAACTATATGAATTGTTGGCATTGTTCAATAATGCCAAAGCACGGTCGAAATCACCAAATTGCATGGCTTTATTGTTTAACATAAAGACCGCACCTTCCAACATGGTTTTGCGTTTACCGGTCAACTTAACCAGTAATTCACTTTTGTTTGGCAACTTAGTTTGATTTACATGATTATCCAAATTATAATCACGCTTGTATTTGGCATTGTTAACCGTTGCCGCCGAATGGTTCCATGCATAGACCATTTCTGCACTTTGTGTATTTAATGTTGGCATATAGTTATATTATCACAAATTACCCCAATTCGCAATAATAATTTCCAAAAACAAAACTAAATTACGGTTTCAAACGGGTCGGACCACGGAAAATGAAACAACTTTCTTTTACGGTCGGCAAGTCCAACATGCGCGCCATCAAACGGGCTAAGCCAATTGCAAAGCCACCGTGCGAAGGCGCACCATAACGGAAAAATTCCAAATAGGCTTGCATGTGTTCGGGGTCAATGCCTTTGTCAATTATGTTTTGTTTTAATTGTTCGTAACGGTGTTCGCGTTGTGCCCCGCTGGTGATTTCCACACCTTTGTACAACAAATCGAACGAACGGTCATCCATCGTGTAAAACGCACGTGCCGCATGTGGATAATCCGTAATAAAGACAAAATCTGAACCGTACTTTTCTTTGGCGTATTCCCCAATCAAACGTTCGCCGTCGGGGTCAATGTCACCTTGTGCCGCTTTGGGCATTTCATAGTGTTTTTCGTCGCGTAAAATTTGGTAAACTTCTTGCAACGTTAAACGCGGAAATTTCACGGTCGGTGCCGCGATTAAATCACCAAACTGTTTGTGTAATTTCGTCAGCACATCGGTCAACAAGGCTTCTTCCAAATCCATGACGTCATGGTGACTGTCAATGTGTGATATCTCAATATCCAACGCGGTAAATTCGGTTGCATGACGAGAAGTAAAACTGCTTTCCGCACGATAGCATTCGCCGATTTCAAAAGTACGGTCAAAGCCTGCCATCATGCTCATTTGTTTGTATAATTGTGGACTCTGGGTTAAATAAGCCGCACTGCCGAAATAATTTTTAATTTCAAAGACTTCACTGCCACCCTCACTGGAAATCGCGGTGATTTTGGGTGTGTGGATGTTGATAAAACCATGGTCAACTAACCAATCCACCAAGCCACGTTCCAAAGCCGTTTGCACTTTGAAAATTTGGGCTTTGGCTGGGTCACGCAAATCCAACCAACGATAATCCAAACGTAAATCTAAACCGCTCTCTTTGTCGATCGGCAACACCGCCGCCGCCACACTGTCCACCGTAACACTGTCGGGGATAATTTCCAATCCGCCCAATTTGACATAATCGTTTTTGACCGCAGTCCCCGTCACCGTCAAAACACTTTCCACCGTAACGCCATCAATAATTTTGGCAATTTCGGGTAACTTGGCTTTCTCCACTGTGATTTGAACTTTGCCGCTAATGTCGCGCAGTACGATAAATTGCATGGCACTTTTGTTGCGTAAATTTTCCACAAACCCCGCAACTTTAACTTTTTTGCCCGCCTTGATGTCTTTAATTAAAGTCCGTTTCATTCGTCTTAATACTCCTTAACGTAATTCTCCAACCGCACGTGGGTGCA
>CAZXAV010000075.1:0-4359 GCA_964638195.1 uncultured Prevotella sp.
CTATGGAATCAGTTAGATAAATTTATTAAATTCGTAGAAGATTCATTGGGTCACTTTATACCTTGTCAAGCTAGAGAATTCACATTTAATGATGACAAATTCGAATACGTGCTGACAAACAGCAAGGATAAGGAAATGAATGTCTTGATGACACCAGCAGAAGAAACAATGACAATTTTCAATGAAATAAAATACGTGTATCTAAATGACAAAGAGGAGTAAAAAGATAAATCATGTGTACAGTTTACGAAAGATTTTCAAAGTTAGACAAAACAAAAGTTGTATCGTTTGGTATACAAATCAAGGTCAAGGATAGCATGGGAAAGGAAAAATTTTTAAGTACCACCTATCCATACGACCCTGCCGTTAAACTTGAAAAAGCAAAAGCAGCCGCAAAGAAGTTTGGCGATAAATGGGAGCAAGAATACCGAGACAAGCACACCCATACTTTAAGCACCGCTACATTCAAGCAGATTGCCAATGTATGGTTAGATATGCGTAAAGCAACCTTGTCTGCAAACTCCTATCGAAATGCTTGCACCTGTATTGAAAGAATGAGCGACTTTTTCGGTAAAAAATATTTTGTCGATTTGAGAGCATTTGATATACAGCAATTTTTCTCATACCTTAATAATTACAAATACGAGCATGTCACTGCCAGATTAAAGCCAAGCAAAGCCGAAAAGTTTAATACCACCGTATTGGATTTTGGAGTTAAAAAAGTCTGCCGTGAAAATCTGTTTTCACGCCCTACCCTGTATTACGCCCGCAAAGGTGATAAGGTATCATTACAAAGTGCCAAGTTAATTTGCAACCGCTATGGTCTTAACTTTAACGACTATTTTGAAACTGAAACTGCAGGGTCATCTTATCGTAAAGAAAGTATAAAGAAATATAAAAGTGTTTTGAGTGCAATCTACACATATTGCATGTCAATCGAACTTGTCGATAAAAATTATGCGTCTAGCTATTACCTAAAAAAGGTCATCGGCGGCAAAGACGCCAAAGAGATTAGGATCCTAGCCATGGACGAGTATCAAAGGTTTTTGAGTGAACTTGATAAACACGATATATTTGAAACCATACCACTTTATCTATTAAGCATGCTAGGGCTACGCAGTTGTGAAGTATGCGGACTTGAGTGGCGTGATATCGATTTAAAAAATCACAAAATCACAATTCAAAGAGACCGTGTTTATGTGCCTAAATTAGGCATTAAAGTAAACAAGACCAAAACCAAATACTCGGTTAGGACACTTCATATCTGCAAACTGCTTGCTGACAAATTACAGCAATACAAAAAGGTCTACGAAGAACTAAGAAAAAACGACAAGCATTTTAGCCATAGCGGTACGATATTTTGCAACTTAGACGGCACTCCACGTTTTCCGCAGTATCTTAATCATTTACTGAAAAAATATTTACTGCTTGCAAATTGTGAGCCGATATCCTGTCATAAGATACGACACACATGGATTACCAAGTTAATCAGCGAAGGTATCCCACCCAATGTTGTATCCAAAATGGCAGGTCATGTCGACACCGACATCACTTTGAAAATCTATACGCACTACAGTAAAAGTGTCGATAATTCAGAAGAAGTGTTAGAACGCATTTACGCTGAAATGGCTAGCTAAAAATTTACAGAAGAAAAACGATATTAAAGGTGCTAGGTACAAAATTGTATCTAGCACTGATAATGTTCGGAGATGAATTTTGGTGTTCCCAACAGGAATTGAACCTGTAACTAGCCCTTAGGAGGGGCTTGTAATATCCATTTTTACTATGGGAACAGAAACCACTAAAAGTTACAAAAATTGTAAAAAATATGGGGTAAAGATGTTTTTAGTATGTTTCCTGCAAACCACACTTTGTCAGTATAACGCCAAAACCCTAGGGAAATCAAGGTTTTTCAGGGTTAAGACCTAGGGGTTTAGCAGCCCCTTAGGAGGGATCTGTTCTATCCGTTGAACTACGGGGACGTCGTCAAATTACGCCGTTTTGACTATGTTTTTATCCGCTACTGCGCACCGCTTGTCAAGCCGCAACAAATCAATTAACATAGTTGTATGCCAAATAAACAACGTTGCCATTGGGTCAACTTGAAGAATGAAAACTATGTACAGTACCACGATTACGAATGGGGACATCCCTGCCATGACGACCGCCGCTTGTTTGAAATGTTAGTTTTGGAAAGTTTTCAAGCCGGTTTATCTTGGGAATGCATTTTGAACAAACGCGCGGCTTTTCGCGTGGCATTTGACGATTTTGATTACCGCAAAGTGGCACGTTACGACGACACAAAAATCACCGAACTAATGAACAACCAAGGGATTATCCGCAACCGCTTGAAAATTAAAGCCGCCATTAACAACGCGCAAATCTTCATGCAAATACAAACCGAGTTCGGCAGTTTCGACCGTTACATTTGGGGTTTTACCGACGGCAAACAAATTGTCAACCGTGACGGAGTTATCCGTGCGACTTCCCCACTGTCCGACCGCATTTCCGTCGACCTAATCCACCGC
Source organism: uncultured Prevotella sp. (assembly GCA_964638195.1). GTDB lineage: Bacteria > Bacillota > Clostridia > Christensenellales > UBA1242 > RGIG8050. The sequence continues at coordinate 2,529 of CAZXAV010000075.1, forward strand.
GGCATGAAGTTTGTCGGCTCAACGATTATTTATTCCTATCTGCAAGCTATCGGCATCATCGACGACCACGAAGCAGATTGCTACTGTGCCAAGCCATAATTGAAACGTTTGATTGTCCCACCGCACCGTGTTATAATCAAAACATGAAACAATCTTTGGGAGTTAAACCATACATTTTTCCACAACCAGTCTTAATCATTGCCACTTACGACGCAAACGGCAAACCCAATGCCATGAACGCGGCTTGGGGTGGCATGGCGGACGACAACGAAATTATGATTTGTTTGTCGCAACACAAAACGACCGACAATTTAGCCATTAACCAAGCTTGCACCATTGCGATTGGTGACGTGAAAAATCTTGTTGCTTGTGATTATGTCGGGATTGCTTCGGGCAACAAAGTCACCGACAAAATTGCCAAAGTCGGTTGGACGGTCACCAAAAGTGCGACTGTCAACGCGCCTGTTATCAACGAATTGCCGTTGACCTTGGAATGCACTTTCATCAAAGTTGTGGACGACGTTAAATACTTTTTCCGCATTGAAAACGTGCTTGCCGACGAAAGCATCTTAACCGACGGCAAAATTGATTTAACCAAGTTCCAACCAATCACCTATGACCCCGCGGGACATGGCTACTATGCGTTGGGTGCCAAAGTGGGACAAGCCTTTACCGACGGACGGAAAATCAAATAACATGACCAACGACAACACCACGATTCACAGTTTTGCCCCGCTAATTCAACCCGACAGTGAAATTTTGTTTTTGGGTTCTGCGCCCAGTGTTTTGTCACGCAAAAATCAATTCTTTTACGGCAACCCGACCAACCGTTTTTGGAAAATTTTGTCCGCACTGTACCACGAAGATTTTGTCAATGCTGATAATGCCACCAAAACCGCACTGGTCAAGAAATACCACATTGCCTTATCCGATGTGTATGTGACTTGCCAAATGAAAAAAGTTGGCAGTTCACTGGACAGCAACATTATCAATGCCGTATTCCAAGATATTCCCCACATCATTCAAGGCACAAATATCCGCCGCATTTTTATCACGTCCAAGAAAGCCTACACCGATTTCATTAAACACTGGGAAGGTCATTTCGACGACAGTATCCAAATTATCAGCTTGCCCTCGCCGTCCGCTGCCAACCGCAGTATTTACAAAACCGATGATGACTTAATCACCGCTTGGCGTCAAATCATTTGCGGTGACTAACTTTTTTCGGGTTGGGTCTTGCATTTTCATCAGAGTTATAGTAGACTGTACCTAATTAAATTAAAGGAGAAAATCATGGATAAAAAATTAACTCAATTACGCGACTGTTTTAGCAATGAAGGATGCAAATTAGGGAAAGGTGATTGTGGTCGTTGCACACAATTTTGGCACAATGAAAAAGTTGCCGATGCCGAAGTTTTGAACCAACAAGCCAATCAACAAGACCATCAACCGTTAACTTGCGCCCCAGAAAATTGTTGGGAATGTTCTAACGTGTTGTGCTAATCCAAAACGGAAAACTTTTCAGACAATCATAACACACTGGTAAGCGCGCCAGTGTGTTTTTATTTGATTGGTTTTCTTAAAACAAACCATGCCCCTTTTTCCATTAACTCTTCGTCGGTGTATTTATTTTTGAACTCGTCCGCGACTTTCACCGTCGCAAACGCCGCACGGTCGGCATCGGTAATTTTTTGTTTATGCAAACTAACGACTTCAAACCCCGCGTCAATAAACATTTTTTGATAATCCGCCGTACGTAAGCGGTTTTGGTGTGACTTACTATCATGTTGCGGCCATTCCGCAGTCGTGTACTGCAAATAATCGTAAATGG
>CAZXAV010000076.1:0-4357 GCA_964638195.1 uncultured Prevotella sp.
CATTGTCTTACGTCAAGCAAGGGATGGACGGCGTGATTCAAGTCAAATCGTTCGGTTGTACGCCCGAAGTGGATGTCATGCCGACTTTGCAAAACATCAGCAACGACTTCCACATCCCGATTTTGAATTTCAGTTTTGATTCGCAAACCAGCGAAACGGGCATCAAAACGCGGTTGGAAGCATTTTACGACATGGTGATTGCCCGTAAAAACACCACAAAAGGAGCAAAAAAGGAGTAAATTATGAAAAAAGGTTACATTGGAATTGATATTGGGTCGATTTCGACCAAAGGCGTGGTGATTGACGCCAAGCACAACATTGTGGCGAACGATTATCTGTGGACGGAAGGTGACCCGATGAACGCGGTCAAACGACTGTTGAAATCGTTGGAAAAACAAATCAAAGGCAAAGACATCGAAATTGTTGGTGTCGGTACGACGGGCAGTGCGCGTAAATTGATTGGCGCGGTCACCAATGCCAGTGTGGTTAAAAACGAAATTACCGCCCACGCGATTGGCACCACTACCCTGTATCCCAAAGTCAACACGATTTTTGAAATCGGTGGTCAAGACAGCAAAATCATTATCATTGAAAACGGCTATGTGGTCGATTACGCAATGAACACTTTGTGTGCCGCGGGGACGGGTTCGTTTTTAAGCAGCCAAGCCCACCGCTTGGGGGTTTCGGTCGAACAATTCGGCGAAATCGCTTTGACCAGTAAACAGCCGACCAACATTGCCGCCCGTTGCACGGTGTTCGCGGAAAGTGACTTGGTGCACAAAGCCCAAATGGGACACAAAAAAGAAGACATCATTGCCGGTTTGTGTAAAGCCGTGGTAACCAACTATTTGAACAACGTGGGCAAAGGCAAACGCATCAAAGCCCCGATTGTGTTCCAAGGTGGGGTCAGCAAAAACATCGGCGTAAAGAAAGCCTTTGAAGACCAAGTTGGTTGCGAAGTTACGGTTGACCCGAACGGACACTTGATGGGGGCTTTCGGGGTCGCGATTTTGGCACAAAAATCGGGCATTGAACGTCCGTTCAATTTCAACATCACCAATTTGGATTTCAAGACCAAAGGCTTTGAATGTCCGAAATGTGCGAACCACTGCGAAATTATGTGCGTTTATCTCGACAACAAGTTAATCGACTCCTGGGGCAATAAGTGTGATAACGGAGCCGTTCGAGTTAACAATTAACGAGAACGGCAACGGTATCTAACCGTGCGGCGTAGGCGTACGGGGAGACAATGGTGCAGTAAGGGTTAATAACTAACAAATCTATAAAATTTTGTTAGCATTTTTTCTGTCTGCCATGATATGATAGAATATGATTAAATTAGTTGTCGACTGCACTTGCGAAATCGGTGCCGCCGAAGCCGCAAAATTGGGAATTGTTTCGATTCCCATGCGACTGTTGATTGATGACCAAGAATACTTGGCTGGCGAAAATTTAGATAATGATACTTTTTACGATTTGCTGCCCAAAGCCAAAAATTTCCCGAAAACGATGCAAATCAATGCTAATGATTACATTCAAGTGATTCAACCGCTTTTGGACGCGGGTGACGATGTGTTTGTGATGTCAATTTCCAGTGGCTTATCGGGCACGTTTAACAGCCTGACCCAAGCCGCGAAAGAATTGGACTCTCCGCACTTGGCAATTTTTGACACCCAGACTTTTACGTTGGCTTATTACGCGTTGGTAATGGAAGCCCGCAAGTTGATTGAAAAAGGTGTGACTTTGGCGGAATTAACCACCGCGATGGAAAAACTGCGTGACCGTGTCCGCATTTATTTCATTGCCGACACGACCAAATATCTGGTCAAAGGCGGACGCATCAGTTTCGTCAAAGGTTTGTTAGCCGACACTTTACATTTGAAGCCGATTATCGGTGTGGTGGACAAAAAGTTGCAAATGGTCGCGAAAGGGATTGGCTACAATGCCGCCAAACGTCAGATGTTACGTTTAACCCAAAACGTGGACACGACCATGCCGATTTATTACGGACACGTGCATGCCAGTGAGAAAGCCGAAGATTTCAAACAAATTTTCAACTATGAATTTACCGAAAAACGCGAAATCGGACCAATTATCGGTGCGCACGGTGGTCCGGGTTGTGTGGGTATCATTTACTTTACGCCCGAAGAACCCCAAACCAAATAATTATTTTTGACAATGTTCACAAAATACCGAACTGCGTTGTCCAATGCGGATGCCCGTCAATGGTTGTCCGCATTTTTGGCATGGTAATTTGGCGCGACCGTACACCGCCAAGTGCGAATCGTCTTGGTAACTGGTACCCTTGGATTGGGCGTAAACGTCAAACGGCACGTGGTGGAATTGGATAAATTCCGCAATTACCGCGGGAATCGTGTCCGCCAGTCGTTGTAATTCCGCGGTGGTCAGACTGTTCCCCCGTCGCGTGGGGCGAATTTGCGTGCGGAAACAAATCTCGTCGGCGTAGATATTGCCAATGCCCGCGACGATGTGTTGGTCCAGTAACAAAGTTTTCAGTGCGGTTTGGCGTTTGGCAATCGTTTGTTGTAAGTATTGCAAAGTCACGGCGGGCGGCTCAATGCCCAATAATTGTTGACCACTGGTATCGGCAGTGCCTTGGTCGTAATACCACCAATGTCCGAAGCCACGTGAATCAATGTAACGCAACTCTTGTCCGCTTCCCAAAGTCAGCACCAGATTGGTATGTTTTTCGCATGGCACGTCGGGATGTTCCACGGTCAAAGTCCCCGTCATACGGAAATGCAAGACGACATAGTCACCGCTTTGCAGATGCAATGTCAAAAACTTGCCGCGACGGGTAAAGTCGGTAATGGCCTGCCCCGTCAATTTTTTGGTAAATTGGGCGGGTGTGATGTTAGCCACGACTTTGGGCAAATTAACCGCCACGTGGGTGACGGTCTGTCCCACCACGAACGGGAACAGTACGGTACGGACGGTTTCGACTTCGGGTAATTCGGGCATGGGCTACTCCCCAATCACAATCACGGGTACATACATTTCGTCGGGAGTCATGCCCGTATGCGAACCATGGTACAAGCGTTTGTGGTTATGGTATTCTTTGCCGCGTTTGAAAACCATCATTTTGTTGGCATCTGTACCGACCGCAATGTAATCACCCAAACGTTTTTGGTAAGCGGGATGTTTGGTAAACTCACCGAACACGCCTTTTTTGATCAGTTCTTGGGACGGGAACAACACGTAATCGTGGGCATATTTTTGGAAAGCTTGTTGGAACTGGGCATCCATGTTGGGTTTGATTTTGAAACAAACGCCACGGGGGTCTAAGGAAATCGGGTGCGCCAAACAAGCTTGGATGTCGGCATCGTCACAGATATAGGTGTACCCTTGCAAATCAATTTGCCCGTGGTCGGCGGTCACGACAAACACAGTATCGGGATGTCGTTTCGCCAGACGTGCCAGTTTACGGTCAATGGCACGCACCAAGCGGCGGGTTTGACGGGCGGTTGTGCCAAAATCGTGCATGACACTGTCCAATTCGGCGTAATATGCGTAAACAAATTTCGGGTCGGGTTGGTTGCAAATGTGGTGCAACTGGCGGCACAAATGGCGCAGAGAACGGTGTTCCAATTCATGGGGTGCATGAATTTTGGTTGAAATGTAATCGGGGTAACAAGTATAAATGTTGCGGTTGGTTTTGTGTTCATCCCAAAGGTACGGGTATGGCAAATTGTGGTGGGCGAAATCACGGTCGGGGGTCAATTCGCGCGTGTAAAAATTGCGGTTCGGAAACAATTCAATTACATCACCGTCAAAGTCGACCGACCAAGCCAACCAACCGTGTTCCGCGGGGGTTAAACCGCTGACCAACGAAGTGGTGGCGGCTGCGGTGGTCGACGGGAACACCGAAGTCACTTCTTGAATTTGGTGTTGACGTAAAAAACTGTTCGCGGGCAAATGTTTGGCTAAAATCCGTGAGCCCATGCCGTCCACAACGATGTAGACCACATTTTTCGTGTTTGCATTTAAGCGCTTTTGCAAATCTGGCAAAACCGCGTGGTGGGTCTCCTTCCCCAAAAACTGCGCCATGGTTGCCGCGATGTTGACAATACTGTGCTTGAAATCGGGAAAAACTAAATTTTGCGCTGTCATTTGCTCTATAATAGCACATTTGCGACACATTTTGTCAAGATTTTCGCGGATTTTAACCCAATTTTAACGGCAAAAAAAAGTTGTGAGAATTGTGATAATTTTATATAATATAGGTAGATTTACGTTATGTAAAAATTTTTTGGGATGCGCCCAAATTAAAAGGAGATAAAGTCATGGATTTTATTCGTAAGAACTGGTCGCGACTTTCATTAGCATTCCTTTTCTT
>CAZXAV010000077.1:0-4310 GCA_964638195.1 uncultured Prevotella sp.
ATTAAACCCGATTGGACCAAAAGTAATTTGAATGTATCAGCAACGCTTGCGGAATTTTTGGGTGCGCCAAACAAAAATGCAACTTTGCCAATTTTGAAGCAAGAACTTGCCAAGGGCTATAAAAATGTAGTCTTTATTTGCTTTGACGGGCTGGGGATTTATCCGCTGGAAAAGAATTTGCATGAAGATGATTTTTTGCGAAAAAACATAAAACAAACACTGGTTTCAACTTTCCCGTCAACGACGACCAACGCAACAACTTCGCTGATGGAAAATCAACTACCACTTGAACATGGTTGGTTTGGTTGGAGTGTCTATTTCAAAAACATGAAACGCAATATCAACATCTTTTTGGATACAGACTCTTGGACGGACGAAAAAGTTGAAATTACCGACAGTCCGCTCGGAAAACTTGACTATTATTTTGACCATGCAAAAAGTGAATATCAAATCAATTCTATTCTCCCTAGTTATGTGAAAGTTGCACATCCAGAAAGAAATTCTGTTTATCAAAATGAACAAGAATTTTTTGAAACAATCAAAGCAATTTGCAACCGCACAGGAAAACAATTTATCTATGCTTACTATCCCGATCCAGATGCTACCATGCACGAATTTGGCGTGACAAGTGAAGCAGCCAAAAGTGTTATCAAATCAATTTCTGCCAATATGAAATCGCTTGTTTCTTCAACCAAAGACACTTTGTTTGTCGTGACCGCCGATCATGGGCAAATTGATGTGGAAGGTTATGTTGAACTGTACAAAGACAAGCAACTCTATGACATGCTGGAAATCTATCCCTATTTAGAGTCAAGAGCCATTGCTTTCAAAGTGAAGCAGGGCAAACAAAAAGCATTTGAACCATACTTCACAGCAAAATATGGTGAAGATTTCAAACTGTTAAAAACTACTGATTTGTTGCAACAAAATTATTTTGGCGCATTTGGTGATAAAGCCGAATTGCTCGGTGATTATCTTGCCACTGGCACGTACACTCATAAACAAGCTCTTTTAACACCTATCAGCCCCAAATTCAAGGGACATCATACGGGCTTGACAGAAGAAATGGAAGTGCCATTGATTTTGATCAATAATTGATAGTACGTTTGGGAAGTCTCATGCTATGATTTTTTGAAGTAAGTGGGGGGGGAAAAAATGACAAACGAATGGAAAAGAATTGATACGCAAGAAGATATTGACGAGTTGCTTGATACTTATGGGGGATTCCATGATTCTTGTTTGGTATCGACTGTCTTTCACAGTAGCACTTTTGTCGATGATAATTTGTCGATGTATTTTGGGGATACGGAAGAGTCTAGTTTGACCGCTACATTTCAACGCCAGTGGCGCCCGAAAACATTAGAAATGAGGTTTATTGGTTTGCGGGGGATATGTCTGTCGGGAGTAATCAACGATTTGTTATACGAATCGTATCTTGCTTTTCAAGATAATTTATTACCGGGGGAACCGAAAAAACTGATTGTCTGGTCGGATAGAAAATTTCATGCCAATGAAATGAAATCGACAGACAGTTATATTATTGCAAATTATTTAGAGTGGAGAATTGTTGCGAACTGATAAATATAAATACTTATACTGGTAGGTTGAGATTTGGATGATTAAACTTTTCTGTTGAGCGAAAATTGTTTTTGTCTTACAATGGTTTATTGAAATTTAAGCAAGGAAAAAGTGCAAACATGGAAAATCAAGTCAATGTAAGTTGGGGTGATGTTGAAAATTTTGTGGACAAGTTCCAAAGTTATTTGAACGAAAAACAAATCAAGCCGAGTGGGGTTTACGGCATTCCGCGGGGTGGCTTGATTATGGCAACGATGATTTCTTATCGTTTGAATATTCCGTTGTTGGCGGCACCGTGTCACAATTGTATTATCGTCGATGACATCGCGGACAGCGGCAGAACCTTGTTGCACTATACCGACAATGACACGCAGTTCAATAAATACTTAATCACCACCATGTATTACCACCAACGCAGTTTGGTCAAACCCGATTTTTATTTGTTTGAAAAAACCAACGAATGGATCAATTTCCCTTGGGAAAGGTAAGGGGAGTCGGCGATGCGCGAAACCGAAATTACGGTGCAGGTCTTTGAAAATTTAGATACCATTTTTAATAAACTGCAACGCTTGGGCTTTAAGCAAGTGCGGCAATACCAATTAAATGACTGGTACTTTACTCATTTGCCGACGAACGCTAAAGTTGATTATCCCACGCTTTTGAAAAATTCTTTTTTGGTGCGCCAAGTGATCGACGATACGGAAAGAGTTTATCTTAATTATAAAGACAAAGCCATTGACCAAAACGGGAATGTCGTCAGCGAAGAAAAAATCAAAGTTGAAGTCGCAAACCTGGCGGACACGCTAAAAATTTTCGCTCAAGCCAACATCAACTGCTGGTGCGAACTGAAACAAACTTTATCTGTTTTTCGGCAAGGCAAAATCGAATTTGCGGTACAAGCCGTGGCGGGCTTAGGTAACTTTATCGAATACGAAGAAGATGCAACCATGACGGCTATGACCACCCAACAAAAAATGGATGCTATGTACGCCACGATTAAAAATTTGGGTTTGCGTATCGGCACAGACTTGTCTTGCAAAAAAGTTTACATGAAATATTTGCACGAACGGAATCAATGATTTTGCAACGGTTGACAGTGCGACGATTTGTGGTATAATACTGACAACTGGGAATGGCAGTTAAACCATTCGTTTTCTCGGGGATTTAAGTATCCCTTGTAAAAAGGCACTTCGGTGCTTTTTTTTGTAAAAACATCTTTACGTTTTGTCATTGACAAATTTGTATCTTGTGTTAAGATGAAGTAAGGTGTTGCACGACCTTTAACGGAGCAGTGAATATTACGGCAACCCCGAAAAGGGGTTGTTTCGACAAGGAAAAGTCGTTAAAACCGGCGATGCACGGTCTTACGGGGCAGTGAACATGCGAGCAATCCCGCAAGGGGTTGCTTTTTTATGTAGTTTCGGTGGTTTAACTAATTTTTCATTTACCGCTGGATGTTAATGGTGCAAATTATTTTAATTCCTTGACGATTAATAAAACACTAAGATAAGGACGGACGTATTTTTTATCAATGTCATTGAAACTCGGTCGTCATAGTTATGCAAATAATCTGTATATTCTTGTTTAATCGAAATATTTCTATTTTCCATAGCATATAGCAAAACAGTGGCTTGCGCCACCGTTTTTTACTTGTTTATTAGCGTCCACTGGGCAGGACCTCTCCAATAATATTAAGTTCAGCGCCATGGAAGTTAGGCTCCCTTAAAGTTCTTTCAGACTTCCAACAGGTTTTAACGACTATCCTTGTCGCAGTGTTACTGTAACATACAGCCTTTTGAATGTCAACACCTAACTGTATTATATTCATTTATCGGAATTTTAAGCCCACCGCTGTAAAGATGTCTTTACAAAATAATAATTTGGTAATATAATACTGGCAACTGGGAATGGCAGTTAACCCATTCGTTTTCTGGGGACCTTGAGTGCCCCTTGGAAAAGGACGCTTCGGCGTTCTTTTTTTATAAAGACATCTTTACGTTTTGTCATTGACAAATTTGTATCTTGTGTTAAGATGAAGTAAGGTGTTGCACGACCTTTAACGGAGCAGTGAATATTGGGCAACTCCGCAAGGGGTTGCTTTTTTATTGCCTTCTTAAAACGGCGGTGGTATTATGGTGGTAATGAAAAAGTTTTTTAAGGAATTTAAGGAATTTATCTCGCGCGGGAACATCGTGGATTTGTCGGTCGCGGTCATTATCGGGGCGGCGTTTTCGGCAATTGTCACGGCTTTGACCGATAACATTATTAAGCCGTTGGTCAACTGGGTGTTGTCTATTTTTGGCGGCACGGAAGGTTTGGAATCCGCGTACACCATTTTGAAAGGTGTTTACGACGAAGAAGGCAAAATTGATTTAACGCAATCCATTTACATCGACTGGGGTGCGTTCGTGGCGGCAATTATTAACTTCATTATTATCGCGTTCACGATTTTCTGTTTGGTGAAAGCCATCAATGCTTCGACCAATAAATTCAAACAGTTGGAAAATTCTTTGAAAGACCAAACCAACAAAGACATTCGTGCCAAGAAAAAAGAGTTGAAATTGCAAGCCAAAGCCGAAGGTCGTCCGTTCAAAGCAGTTTGGCAAGAATATTTGACCGAACAAGCGCGTTTGGCGGAGGAAGCCGCGGCAGCCAAAGCGGCGGAAGAAAAACGTTTACACCCTTCGACCGAAGAATTGTTAATGCAAATTAAAGACTTGTTGGCGGCACAA
>CAZXAV010000078.1:0-4291 GCA_964638195.1 uncultured Prevotella sp.
CATTAACAAGGGCAAATTGCTGTTTTCCACCAACGCCCCCGTTGGGCAGTTCGCCACGCACTGACCGCACGAAATACAGTTAGTCGTGTCCAACCCTTCCCCGAACGCGCAACCAATCGCGCCGTCAAAGCCACGCCCCAGTGTGCCTAACACTCCCACTTGTTGGAAGTCATGACAGACTTTTACGCAACGACCGCAACGAATGCACTTGCCGTTATCCCGCACGATGTGCTTTTGATCAACGGCAATCGGTGGCAAAGGTCGACTGGGCGCGAATGCCGTTTTGGTGGCGTCGTACTGGTCGGCGAAACGGCGCAAACGGCAATCTTCCGCCCGTCCGCACGACAAGCAATTCAAATGGTGGTCGGACAACAATAATTCCAACGTAGTTTTGCGTGCCGCGTTCACTTGCGCATCGTTGGTAATGATTTGCATGCCGTCGGCAATCTGGGTGTTGCATGCCGTAACCAAACCACGACGACCAACCACTTTGACTACGCACACCCGACACGAAGCAATTGCCCCGATACTCTTTTCGTAACACAAAGTTGGGATTTGAATCCCGACCGCGGTACAAGCTTGCAAAATGGTTTGCGGTTGGTCAAATTCAAAAGGCTGTTGGTTAATGATAACTTTCATCGTTGTTCCCCTCCCACAATGGCTTTAACGGGACAAATTTTCGCACACAAACCACACTGCACACAAATTTTGGAATCAATGTGGTGTTGGGTTTTGGGTGTACCACTAATCGCACGCACGGGACATTTTTGAGCACACAAACCACAACCAATGCATTTACTGGTAATGTGATAACCGGGGAAACACACCCCCGCGGGACATTCGCCGCGTAAATGGGCGGCAAACTCGTCCCCGAAATATTGCAAAGCCGTCAACACGGGGGTCGGACTGCTTTGCCCCAAACCGCACAAACTGTTATCCATGATGTAATGTGACAACGCGATAATTTGGTCAATGTCGGAGGGTGTCCCTTTGCCGTCGGTAATCTTGTTCAACATGGCTTCCAATTTTTTTGTGCCAATCCGACACGGAGTACATTTACCACAACTTTCGTCCGCCGAAAATTTAACAAAGAATTTAGCAAATTCCACCATGCACGTGGTTTCGTCCAAAACGACCAAACCGCCCGACCCCAAAATCGCACCAACCGACTTAATACTATCATAATCTAATGGGGTATCAAACAAACGCGCGGGAATACAACCACCGCTTGGTCCGCCGATTTGCACCGCTTTAATCGTATGCCCCGGTTGTGCACCACCGCAATGTTGATACACCAATTCCGCAATTGTGGTGCCCAACGGGACTTCAATCAAGCCGCATTTTTGCACCGCTCCCGATACCGCAAAGATTTTGGTGTTTTTGAAATTTTTGGGTCCGTACAAAATGATGTTCGGGATGTTTGCCAAAGTCTCTACGTTGTTAATCATGGTCGGTTTACCATACAAGCCCGCTTCGGTCGGATACGGTGGACGTGGGTGCGGTTCACCGCGTTCGCCCATGACACTGTTCAAAAGTGCGGTTTCTTCACCACAAACATAAGCCCCCGCCCCCAAACGAATGGTTACATCAAAGTCCTTGCCCAAATGTCCGTCACGGTGGGCTTGTTCAATCGCGGCTTGCAAATTTGCCACCGCGTCGGGATATTCCGCACGCACATAAATCACACCTTTGTTTGCCCCAACCGCGTAACCTGCAATGCGCATGGCTTCCAAAATCGTGTGCGGGAACTGTTCCATAATTGCACGGTCCATGAATGCCCCCGGGTCACCTTCGTCCCCGTTACAAATAACATATTTTTCGTTACCCGCGGCTGCCGCCATTAAACGCCACTTTTTTGCGGTGGGAAACCCCGCCCCACCCCGTCCGCGTAGACCACTGGCTTCCACCATGTCGAGCACGGCAGCGGGGGTAATGTGTTCGGCGTAGATTTTTTGGATTGCTTGGTATTGCCCGTTACCAAAGTCCATGGATGACCTCCTTGATTTGCTCCGCGGTGGCGTGTTCGTAAAATTGGTTGTTAATCATCACCACGGGGGCGGCGGAACATTTTCCCAAACAACGGGTGTTTTTTTGAATCGAGAATTTCCCGTCCGCCGTAACTTCCCCTTCCCCAATGCCCAGTTCTTGTTTTAACATTTCCAAAATCGCTTGCGCCCCCGCGATAAAACATGCCGTACCCGTACAAACCGCAATCACATACTTACCGCGTGGCGTAAACGAAAATTGCTGATAAAACGAAGCCACCGAATAGACTTGGGTCGGTGACACATGGTAGGCGGCGGCAATGCGGTTGACCGCGTCACGTGAAATGTAACCTGCCTTCTGCATTTCTTGTTGCAATGCCACAATGATACTGTCGGGAATCATTTTTGTTTGACGGCCTCCAATTTACGCAACGGGAACGGCAAGCGCGCACCCTTTTTATGATAATCTTTTAATAATTGTTTTTTGACAAAGGCGGGTCGCAAATCCAGTTTGGCAATTTGGTCGATGTCCAACCACAGCGGTTCATAGTAGCCGCCCTTACGTTCGGGGTCGGTGTATTCTTCGGCATCGGTTGGTTGCGGTTCGCCCTTTTGGTATTCGCACACCATGAAAGTTTGCCAACCATCACCGCGGTGGTGTTTGTGGTCTTCAAACCAGAATTTGTAAAGTTCACGGAACGGACGTGCCACCACACTGGTTTCTTCCATCACTTCGCGGGCGCAACAATCCGCCAAGTTTTCACCTTCGTCACGGTGTCCACCGGGGAAAACATAGTATTCTTGCCCGTCGCGGTTGCGTTTAATGGCTAACAACTTACCATCACGAATCACAATGCCACGACCAATGATACTGGGTGCGGTTTGCCATGCTTTCAATTTGGGGGGCTTGCTGAACCCCGTCAATAATTGTTGCATTTGATATTGCACACAGTCACCCAAACGGTTGACCCCGTCTTTGGTCATGCGACCATCTTGCAAATATTGCGTACTGTCAATTGCCGTACCAACTTTGACACGGGTTAAACGGAACAAACGGAACGGACGGTCGGTCACCAACGGAATAATCGGCACACCTGCCCGCAAAGCCACCATTGCAATCCCGTTTTGGATTTTCAAATTGTCGTCTGCGTTAAACGAACGGTGTCCTTCGGGCATCACCATCAACGCGTGATTTTTGTTCAAGGCTTTTTGGCTGTCACGCACCAAGGCTAACTCAGCATCACTTTTCACGGGAATACCACCCATGCCGCGGAAGAACCAACGGCGGAAGCCACTTTCAAACAATTCGCCTTTAATCCAAAAGTTACTTTTGCGCCAAACGTCAATCACCAACATCGGACCGTCCAATGCGTTACGGTGGTTCATTGCCAAAATCACGGGTTTGCCGCGGTATTTACGTAACTCTTTTTTGTTAATCCATTTGGACCAAAACAGCAACTTAAATGGAATGTAACAAATCAGTTTCATCAAAAATCTTAACATGGTCTTATTTTAATATAATTGCCAACATTTCGTCCACCACTTCATCGGGATTACGCCCCGTGGTGTCAACCTCAATCGCGTCGGGTACTTTAACCAACGGTGCGACTTCGCGTTCAAAATCCAAGCGGTCGCGCTCCGCGGTTAATTTCAACACCGTTTCATAAGTAATCTTTTCGCCTTTTTGCATGAAGTCTAAATGACGACGGCGTGCTCGTTCTTCCAAGCTGGCGAACACATAGAATTTGAAATCGGCATGCGGGAACGCCACCGAAGTTGTTTCGCGCCCTTCCACCACCAAACTTTGGTCACGGGCGGTTTGGTGTTGAATTTGATGGACGCGGTCTTGCACCATCGGGTCGGAAGACACCACCGCCACGTGCGTGCCCACCGCGACCGTACGGATTTGGTCGGTCACGTCTTCCCCGTCCAAGAAAACCAAGGTTTGTTTGTCCGCACCGCATTGAATTTCAATCTTACTGCGGGTGTAGTCTTTGCCCCGTAAATTGCAAAGCGTAATCGTGCGGTAAATTGCCCCCGTATCCAAACACAAAACGTTTAATTTTTTTGCCAACTTTTTGGCGATTGTTCCTTTCCCGCTAGCAGCAGGTCCATCAATTGCAATAATCATCTTATCAAGTAATTTAGCACTTCGCCGCGTTTTTGTAAAAGCAAATTAACATCTTGTAAACACACCCAAAGCATGGTAACATGAATTGTTAATCAGGCGCTTGCTGTCCGCTTGACGGATAGAGGAAAGTCTGGGCATCAAATGGCATCATGCAAGTTAACGGCTTGTCGCGGCG
>CAZXAV010000079.1:0-4245 GCA_964638195.1 uncultured Prevotella sp.
ACCGACAATACTGGCTAACCAAGTTGTCATGTTATATTACATTCCCCGTCATGATAAATAATGCCAAAGTCACCAAATACATGAACGCCACACCTAACAAGCATGCCACCAACATGCCAAAACTTTTGTTAATTGCGGTTAAGAAATCACTGATGCGGCTGTCCCCAATCGGCTGTGTCACTGCGGCGGTCAATTTAAGTGCCAACGAAAACACGATAATTTTGATAATCGGGGCTAACACCAACCCCAATAACAACAAAATTCCCGATAAACCGACAGCATTCTTAATTAGCACCGCACTCGCCATAATCAAATCAGCACCTTGCGACATGTAACCACCAACGATTGGGACATAACCCGACATCGTCATTTTGGTGGCTCGAATCGAAATGCTGTCAAAACTGCCCGCGGTAATCCCTTGAATTGCCATAAAGGACAAAAAGACCGTAAAACACACTCCGACAATCCATTTGAACAAAGCATTGAAAAACGACACAAATTTATCTAAACGGGTTTGGGGTGCCAAGTGCGACACCACGGAAAAAGCCAAACTGACCACAAACAACGGCATCACCACCCAAGTAAAAATTTGCAAAATCCCACTGGACAGCACCGCCACCGACGGCTGATA
The DNA here is from genome assembly GCA_964638195.1 of uncultured Prevotella sp. Lineage (GTDB taxonomy): Bacteria > Bacillota > Clostridia > Christensenellales > UBA1242 > RGIG8050. The sequence continues at coordinate 632 of CAZXAV010000079.1, forward strand.
AATACTGGCACTGGTGTTCGCACCACCCGCCACCATTAACGTAAGAATAATCGGAAAAACTAAATCCACTTGCGTTTTAATCAGATTGAGGGTTTTCCCCACCATTTGGATTAAGTCGGTCACACTGCCCACCACAATTAAGACCACCGCGGCATAAGCCACAAAGAAAACTAAATGTCCAACCCCATCACCTTTGGCAGTTCCCACGAAACCACATAAAATGGTAATGGCTACCACCAACACCACCACGGGCAACACCGCCACCACCAGATTACCGAGTAATGCCCAAATGCCACCCAACACATCGGGATATTGGTTAAAATATTCGCCCGATAAAATTTGACCCAACACCGTCCAAAAATCCGCACCACCAAACACACTCAAATTGGACAAGTCACCGAAGTCCAATTTGTTTAAGGTGTCATTGACCGCTTGCGATAATTCAGTTTCTTCCATTACGGCAACACCCCCAAGACCACATCAACCAAAGCTTGGATAATTGGAATTGCCAACACCATAATGATAATTTTACCGCCGAGTATCACCATGTCCGCCACGGCTTTCGCCCCTGACTCTTGGCAGATACTGGCAGCAATTTCACACAAATAACCAATCCCGACAATTTTTAAGATACTGGCGAACAACTGGGTTGCCAAGCCCGTTTGTGCCACAATGCCGTTGATACTGCTGACAATTTGGGTCAGTCCCGACACCACCATCATGAAAATTAAAATCGTACCAACCAACCCGACAATGACCGCCAGTTCAGGTTTGACCTGCCGTAACAACAACACGCCCAGCGCACTAGCCACCCCAATAATCAACATTTTGGTCAGGTCCAAATGCCCTCCCTTAATACAACGCGAACAAAGATCGAATTGAATTGAACAAATCACTGATCATTGACAAGACCATCACCAAACAAATCACAACCGCCGCCAACGACACAAACGTTGCAATTTCTTCCCGCCCCGCTTGTTTCAAAATGGTACAGACAACCGCTGCTAAAATGCCAATCGCCGCAATTTTGAAAATGATTTCTACATCCATAAAATTCCCCCTGCGATACCAATAATTATTAGGAGTTTCAAGATAATAGACGTTTTGGTTTGTAAATCATGTTGTGCTTGTTTGGCTTTGGCGGCAAAAATGGCACGGGCGGCGGTAATTTTATCTTGTTCAGTTTCGCGCCCTGTTCGTCCCAACTGGTACAAAAATTCGGACACCGTCATGTCGGCGGTCAAAGCTTGACAGCGTGCACGGGTCAAGTCGGTTTTATCCACCAATAATTGCCAGTAGTTGTTTAGTACCGCATGACAACCACCGCGACATACGGGTAAATATGCCGCCACCGCTTGGGGTAATGGTTGTAAGGCAAAACCAATTGCTTGGTTCAAATGGTCACAAAAAGCCACCCAGTGCGTGTAATCACGGGCTTTACTCCACTGTTGCCGATAAATTCCACAACCGATTAACACACATGCCACAAACCATCCCCCCGCGCACCACCATTTCACAACCGCTGTAACCCCCGATTGAACACCCCGACCACTTCGCCCGCGTGTTCACCCGTCCGTAAAACCACATATCGTTCAAAGACTCCTTGTGTTACCAAAGCACCTAAATCGGGTTTGGCACGGACTTCGCCCAAATCCGCCGCATGCACACTGGCAATCACGACCACCCCACTGCGAACAGCGCGTTGCAACATGGCGGCATCGTCCGCGGTAGCAATTTCGTCCGTAATCACCACATCCGGGCGCAAACTGCGTAACCCGTTTTCAAAACCGAAAGCCTTAGTTCCGCCCGTAATCACATCACAATTCTGCCCCACATCTAATTGATTTTCGCCTTGGTAACATGCCGCCAACTCGCCGCGTTCGTCCAAAAGCAAGGTGTTCAAATGCGGATATTTCTGACCAATTTGCGCCGCCAAGTCCCGTAACATGGTGGTTTTACCCGCCCCCGGTGGCGCTACAATTAAAGTTGAAACGGGACGGGTTTGCTCAAAAACATACGGCAAAATTGCGAACGCACAATTTCTTACCGCGTGCGGCACGCGGATACACAAAGAACTGATATTTTTCACCGCGGTCACTTGTCCGTGTTGCATCACCAATTCACCTGCAATGCCAATCCGCACACCACCCCGAATCGTAATGAACCCTTTGACCATTTGATCCAAGACCGCATAAATCGCATATTCCGCCGCTTTGTGAATGATGTTTTCTAAATCTTCGCACGTAATGTCCACGGTCTGCAACGGGAAATTCCGCCCGTCCACACAGACCACTAACGGAGCATTGGCACGTAACCGTAATTCATAAATCTGCGACAAAGGCAAATGAGTTAATGCTTGTTGTACTTTTTCGGGTAAAATGGCACGTAACGTCTCCATAACCCATGCATATGCACTTAATCGGGAAATTCAACCCACGCGTGCGGTTCGACAATCTCCACGTCGGGGGTGCCACGCATCACTTCGGATAACTGTGTCGTAAAGGAATTTTGCTGCGCCACGGGAATGGCTACCCGCCACCGAATCAGATCTTGGTATTGCACTTCCATTGTTTTACCACACGCCGCCACCAATTTTGCCACGACGGCTTGCTGTTCATAGGTACTGGTCAATGTCATTACCGCACAATCACGCACCCACAGTGGAGTCACCGAAGTCAATACTTGCGTTGCCGCTTGACCATACGCCCGTGCCAATCCGCCCGTTCCCAACTTGATTCCGCCGAAATATCGTTCTACCGCCACCGCAACATTCGATAAATTTTGTTGCTTAATGGCTTGCAAAATCGGTAACCCGGCTGTCCCCGCGGGTTCGCCGTTATCATTGGACTTTTGTCCGTCCGCCGTGACATACGCATAACAATGGTGGGTGGCATCGGGTAAAGCAACACTTTGCAAAAAGGCTTGGGCTTGTTCCCCGTTTTCGACCCGTGCCGCAAACGCGACAAAACGTGATTTTTGCACCACCAAAGTTTGTTGCCAAGTTCCCGCGGGCAAAGTCCGAAAATCGTTCATCATCTCTATAATAAAATAAACCGCACAATTTGTCATATATAAACGTTGAAGCGGAAAATTTGTTGACTTGTCAACAAGTGCCGTGTTAGGCTACCCTAAATTCGGAGGGATCATGAATTTATTCAAAAAATTTTATTGCCGTACTTACCAATTTGTGTTTCGTGCCATCTTACCCATGTTACCCTACCGTGAACCCAAATTATTAAAATCAAACCAAGCCATTGTGGACGTGCTGAAACAACACAACAAAACCAGTGTGCTGTTGGTCACCGACCGCGGAATCCGTAATTTGAAATTGACCCAAAGTTTGGAAGACGAAATCACCAACAGTGGTTTGCAACTGACTGTCTACGACGAAACCGTCCCAAACCCCACCACCGACAATGTTGCCGCCGCGTTAAAACTTTACCAAGACCATCACTGCGATTGTATCGTGGCGTTCGGTGGCGGTTCTGCCATGGATTGTGCCAAAGCCACGGGGGCGCGGGTTGCCCGTCCGAAAAAAAGCTTAGCCAAAATGAAAGGTATCTTAAAAGTTGGTAAAAAAATTCCGTTGCTGATTGCCATTCCGACCACCGCTG
>CAZXAV010000080.1:0-4081 GCA_964638195.1 uncultured Prevotella sp.
CAATTTCATCTTCGGTGTAGACCTTGAAGCCGTTTGCCTCTAAAAGTTCGGTGGTGACACCGTTGCCGCTGATCTTGCCGCCAGTGAACGTGCCGTCATAAATCACACCTTTGCCGCAAGACGGGCTTTGCGATTTGAACACACAGAATTCCACTTGATTGGCTTGTGCCAGCCGTAGCGCCGCTTCTGCGCCCTTTTTGAATGCTTTGGTCACATCGACCCCGACCGAAGAAAGCACTTTTTTCCCCACCCTTTCGGAAGGATTTCTTGGGGTGGAAAGTCCCCCAAGTTGTTCGGGACAAACCGCAATCAACTGATACTTTTCGGCAAGTTTTAACAAAGCTTCGTGCTTGCAGTTATCCCCTTTGTAACGGCAATTCTCGCCGAGCAAACAAGCCGAGACTAAAATCTTTTTCATGATCCTTGCGTGCCCCACGCATTGGGCAAGGTACGGTGTGCTTTGAACCAATCGGTATCTTTCAAAAGCGTTGCATTGTTGGCGCAGTTAACTGTTACCGCGGCATCATCTTTGTTACAATAAACCACGATGTTACCGTTCATGGATTCAAAGATACCGGCTTTATAATCGACGCACAAAGTCGTCACAAAAACTTGCGTCGTATATGGAGCTACATGGTTAATAAAATCTTGCGTGGGAAATTGGTTAGCATCCTTAGTTGTGTATTCACTGCTGCCCGCACAACAGCAAACGCAAACGATTTTCGGTTGAATGACTTCCATCAGTTTAGCACTTGATGAAGTTTTACTGCCATGGTGTCCGGCTTTGTAGACATCGACTTGGGGCAAGTGGTTATATTGGACCAGATACTCTTCCCCTTTGGCTTCCAAGTCACCCGTAAACAAAAAGTTTTGTTTGCCATTAGAAATTAAAGTGCAAACCGAATAATCGTTTTCGGACGATGAAGTATTACCCGCGTAGTAGTAATAACTATCCAAGATTTGCATCGTAACGCCGTTGCCGAGTTCATAAGTCGATTTCGCCCCGTTGTTGCCTTGAACGCAATCTAACGCCGTATAATGCACTGCCCCTTGGTCAACTTCGTCTTGTAATTCTCTTTGATAATTCGCATACATGGTACTGGTCGGTTTTTGGTTAGTTTGCGCAAAGTCAATAATTACTTCACATTCAAATAAATCAAAAATGCTATCCGTGCTTTTGTTGGTGGCAAAACCCGCATAGTGGTCTTGGTGGGCATGCGTAACAATGACATATTCCAATCTGCCGTCCGTCACATATTGGTCCAGATAGTTTTTGATTGTGGGGATGGAATCCGTACGTGAACCCGCATCAATCAAAATTTCGGTATTGCCAGTTTTGATTAAAGTACAATCACCCGTATACTTATTACCCAATTCCAAGAAATGAATCGAAAGGTCTTGACTGGTAATTAGGTCAACATTCAAAGTGCCACTCGACACCGCACCCGAATAAACTTCCGTCGGTGGAATCATGTAACTGTCGGGCAAAGTGACATAAAACACCCCCGCAACACTTAACGCAAAACCGACCACGAAACAAATCAACGCGGCAACAATGGTAACAACTTTATTTTCCGTCTTTTGTCGTTTTCCCATCTTACTCCTCCGCTCCCAACACAATTACATTTCTTACCAGTTGCACATTGCGGTACTTGAAATTCGACGAAGTATAAACCACATAATAAATGCCCGCCGTATTCGGGTCAACCGTGTCAACTTCTTTGGTATCATGCGTAATATCTTCACGGTACAAATAAGTAATTTTAACATCGTCGGTAATGTCCTTGTTAAACGCGACGCACTTCACGCCTAACTCGACATAGTGGTCAAGTTTTTCTTCCCCACCAATGACCAAGTCAACTTCTTGATTTGCGGCGGCAACCATTTCAAAGCTATCGTTTTTCGTGAGTAAATACAAACCGCCACCACCCAACACCGCCCCAACCAAGAAACACACGCAAAGGATGATTAACAACTTGGTGCTTAAACCATTGCGGTCAAACTTAACCGCTTTGCCCAACGACAAACCGCTTTTCGACGTTTTAACTGCCATACCCCATTGTAACACTATCGGCATTTTCCACGCAAGCAATGCGCACGGAATTGGTATTACGTCCCGCCCGCCACCCCGACGACAACCAAATGGGTCTTTGATTATCTCCTTGACGATGCTGCCGTGTATGCCGTGTTTAACCATCAGATTGCCGATTTACCTAATCCTCAATCCCCGTATAAAAAAGATAATCCTAAGACTTGGGGTGACGGTGTGCTGATCGACTTCGGGGATGGGACTTATGGTATGGCAAAAACGCTTACGTTCAATAAAGAAGGTAGTGATTCAGTATCAATAATAAGTGAGGCAACCGCTGTGGGCACTAATGTATCGGGTAAGCCAGTTTATGTCTTAAATTGGGGTGGCTTATATAAAACTGTTAATTCGTGGGATTTTAGTATACTTAACCCGTACATCTTTAACACTCCATCTAGTGCGTTAATTTGCAATTTAGATTTTAGTAAAAATTCATGTTCAATTTCCGCAGATTTTAGGTGGACAAATGGAGTACCTACCGAGCACCTCTTAACTGGTCAAGTATGGATTTGGGTGATTTTTACCCCTTATGCGTAAGATAGAAAACCCCCGCAAATCGCAGGGGTTTTTTAATTATGCGTGGTATTCGACAATGACCCATACCCAAATAGTGTCTGGGTTTATGTTTGGAACGGTGCCATCTTCATATAAATTGGCACCCTTTCCCCATCCAAAATCAATGTCAACATTGCACTCGTTATTAACATCAACCATAACAAATAAGGGGTTACTTGGATTGTAATAAGCAAATGTAGGAATGGAATATATATTACCTTTTATTAACCGTATAACTCCGCCCCATGAAATAATGTCACCGAAAGTCTGGGTCGCATAACCATTACTTCTCAAATTATAAATGGAAGTAAAGTAGTTGTTCTTTGTATTATCAAATTTAACTTCCCTTGCAAATCCTGCGGTCCCATCCCCGAAGTCGATCAGCACACCGTCACCCCAAGTCTTAGGATTATCTTTTTTGTATGGAGATTGAGGATTAGGTAAATCCGCGATTTGATGGTTAAACACGGCGTAAACAGCGGCATCGTCGAGATAGTAATCAAAGACCATGGCACGTCGTAAAACCGAACCCGTACCGCCGAAATATAATTGTGCGCCCGAAACTGCACTGGCGGCATCGGTGTTGACATTTTGCCATGCCACGCCGTCCACGGTGTATTGGCATTTGCCGTTGCCGTCCACGCGCACCGCAATCGTCAACGGTTTGCCGTTGGCAAGCGTACGCCCCGCCATCGAACCGTTAATGAACATGTCACGGTTGGTGTTGATGTCAATGCTGAATTGGCTGGCGGCACCGGGTGTGCCCACACCAAACAATGCCGTGCCGTTGCCGTTTTGTTTGACGTCCGCGAAATCCACGAAATACGTCATGTTGGTCGTGTTCCATGTGGTCGCATTGCTTGTCACGGTTTTGTTCAACACCAAACCATCATTGGTCATATAATTGCCGCTGACGGTCATGTTGTTGTAATTGCCGCTCAAATCCATTAACTGCGTGCTGTAATCAAGTTTGCCAACATAATATGATTCAATTTCAAAGGTCATACCAACTGGAATACTCATAGTACCACTTGAACTATATCGAATACCCATACCATTATAATTGCCAGTAAAAGAAGTGTTATATTTAATTAGTATTGTCTGCCAATCACCTGTCGTTATTACAGAACCACTTAAAACTTCATAGCCATCTGTGCCAATTCCAGCAAAAAATTCGGGAATAATAGTGTGCCCTGATTGACTGCATTTGAATTTAATCATGGCATAAGTATTTGCGGTGATACGTGAACCCATCACACCAAGACATAAAGTATTGACTCTTCCGTCATTAGGAACTGTGACACTTAATACTCCATTTTTTTTGTTTAACGAAACATTAAGAGATTGGTGTTGTGTGGAATCAATTAAACATTGCCAACCATTCCAGTTGGTATCTCCGCCGACACCCCATTTACCAATCGCAGCACCATCGGGTAA